>DATGDG010000316.1:0-19866 GCA_035311025.1 Casimicrobiaceae bacterium | reverse complement strand
TACGTCGGTCAAGGCGACCTCCGCGTGGCTGCGGGAGCTTCCGGCGAATGACGCCATCGGGTGTCAGCAGCTGACGCTTCAGGCATTCGAAGGCATGCGCCAGTCGCGCCGGCCGATCGACCTCGCGCGTGCCGAAGCGCTCCAGCACGCGGACCTGACGCTGGGCGCGGACCGTCGCGTGCTCTTTCGCCAGTATGTCGCGAGCCTGGACGCCTCGCCCGCGGTTGCGACGCGCATATGGCAGGCGTGCTTCGATCTCACGCAGGCCTTCGCCTTGGCCTACCAGGCCGTGCTCGAAGCGGCGCTCGGGCCGAAGGTGTACGGAACGTGGAAACCGCACGTCCCGATCCTGTTCGCCCGGCTGGTCCACTACCTGGGCACCGATGCCAAGCTGCGCATCTGCCAGCACGAGCGCTGGATTCCGGCGAAATGGGCCGAACTGCACCGCCTCTTCATGCGCGCGAGCGAGCTCGGCGTGCACAGGATGCCCACATCGCTCGAGGCATCGAACTCGGTTGCGCGGCAATGGACGGTCGAGCAGGAATACATCTACACGATGCTGCTGCACCAGTCGAACTGCGGCAACCTGACGCCGGCGCAGTTCGACTGGGTCGCTGCGCAGCTACGCAGCGCCTGCCGCAAACTGAAGCTCACGTCGCTCCCTGGTGCGATCGAGGATTTCTTCGTCGACCCGACGGGCGACACGGGGCTTTCGCGCCACAGCGGCCAGGAGTCGGGCGTGCTGCTGCGCTACCTCGACACGACGCCACTCGCCGCCCAGCTCGACCTGACGCTCGCCGGGCTGCGCCAATCCGATGCGGACAACGAAGGCTCGATCAGTCCCGCCACCCGCGAACGCATGCGCATCCTCCAGATTGCGTGCGGCGCCCTCGCGCCACTCGCGGACACCGATCTGCGGCGCGACCCGCGCGAGGCGTGCTCGATCCCGGCGCGGGTGCGGATCGGCCTCGCTCGAATCCATCAGTTGTGCAGGGGACAGGCACCGACGGGTCCCGAGGCCGCGGTGGGCAAGGTCATCGAGGTCCGTTCGCCGGAGCGCAGGACGCGAGAGAGGCCGCAGGGCCGCGAAACGCGCGACACGCTGTGCGCGACGCTGGCGATGGTCGATCACACGATGTGGCACGTGAAGGACCGCAGCGTCTCGGGCCTGCGCATCTTCACACAGGGCGAGGCCGGCCGGACACTTTCGCTGGGCGCGCTGGTCACGGTCCGGCAATCCGACGTATCCAAATGGCGGCTCGGGGTCGTGCGCCGCGTCAACCGGATCTCCGACGACGAACTCGAGGCCGGCATATCGCTGATCGCCGAGCGTTTCGACGCGATCACGCTGTACGCGAAGAACCCGATCGGACAGGAATCGGCGGCTGCCGCGAGTCGCCCCGACGCCTCGCACGGTCAGAGAATCGAAGGGCTCTACCTGCCGCCGCCATCGCGACCCCACAAGCCGATCTTCGCGAAGACGGTCATCGTGCCGAGCCAGGAATACGAAGAAGGCCGCGAGGCGATCCTGACCACGCCGCGTTCGATCTACACGGTGGCAATGCATCAGATCATCGAGCAGCGCAACGAGTGGAGCTGGGTCACGATCAAGATCATCGACAAGCAGCGAAGGCCGCAGGCCGACGGGGAGCGAATGACGGTTTCCCCGGCGCGACTGACCCGGGTCGATCGGATCGGCGGGCGGGACCCGTCCCAGCACCGCGCGGCGGCAGCGGCTATTTCGGCGCCATCCTGATCGCCCCGTCGAGCCGGATCACCTCGCCGTTCAGCATCGCGTTTTCGACGATCTGCCGCACCAGCGACGCAAACTCGGCGGGCTTGCCCAGGCGCGGCGGGAACGGCACCATCTTGCCGAGCGCGTCCTGCAATTCCTGCGAAAACCCCGCGACCATCGGCGTCTCGAATATGCCGGGAGCGATGGTCATCACCCGGATGCCGAAGCGCGCAAGCTCGCGCGCGACGGGCAGCGTCATCCCGACCACGCCGGCCTTGGAGGCGCTGTAGGCGGCCTGTCCGATCTGGCCGTCGAACGCGGCAATCGAGGCGGTGTTGACGATGACGCCGCGCTCGCCGCCGGCATTCGGGGCGTTCTTCGCCATCGCATCGGCCGCCAGCCGGATCAGATTGAACGTGCCGATCAGGTTGATGCCGATCGCGCGCGCGAAACCTGCGAGCGTGTGCGGGCCTTCCCTGCCGAGCACCTTCTCCTGATGCACGACGCCGGCGCAGTTGACGAGGCCCTGCACTCCGCCGAATCCCTGCACCGCCGCCGTTACGGCCGCCTTCGCGCTCGTCTCGTCGGCGACGTCGGTGCGCACGAAGGCCGCCGCGGAGCCGAGCTCCCGCAGCAGCGCGCCGGCGCCCTCCTCGTTCAGATCGGCGATGACGACGCGGCCGCCACCTTCGACCACCATGCGCGCAGTCGCCGCGCCAAGGCCGGACGCGCCGCCGGTGACGATGAATGTGCTTCCGCGAATTTCCATGAGGCTCCCGTTCGGGTACTCCTGCGCCCCTGCGTACCTGCGCTGGCGGGCCTGCCCGCGGGCGTCACGCCAGGCGGAGCGAGGTCGGTGGTCAGGGGTTGGCTTGCGTCGACTTGACGACCGACATCACAGTGGCGATCAGGCCCGCGACGTCCGCCACGTTGGTCGGCAGGATCAGCGTATTCGTCGTCTTCGCCAGGTTGCCGAACTGCGCGATGTACTGCTCGGCCACCTTGAGGTTGACCGCACCGGTCCCGCCGGGTGACGCCATCGCCTCGGCAACCTGCCGGATCGCCTTGGAATTGGCTTCGGCGATGGCGAGGATCGCCGCGGCCTGGCCCTGCGCGTTGTTGATCTCCGCCTGCTTCTCGCCTTCGGACCTTGCGATCGCGGCCTCGCGCTGCCCCTGGGCAATGTTGATCTGCTCCTGGCGCTTGCCCTCGGAGGTGGCGATCACCGCGCGCTTCTCCCGCTCGGCGGTGATCTGCGCCTGCATGGCGCGCAGGATCTCGGCCGGCGGCGTCAGGTCCTTGATCTCGTAGCGCAGCACCTTGACGCCCCAGTTGGGCGCCGCCGCGTCGAGCGCATTGACCACCGCGGCGTTGATCTGGTCGCGCTCCTCGAACGTGCGGTCGAGCTCCATGCGGCCGATCACGCTGCGCAACGTCGTCTGCGCGAGCTGCGTGATCGCGATCACGTAGTTGGACGAACCGTAGGAGGCGAGCCGGGGATCGGTGACCTGGAAATAGAGAATGCCGTCGACCTGCAGCTGCGTGTTGTCCCTGGTGATGCAGACCTGCGGCGGGACATCGAGCGGAATCTCGCGCAGATCGTGCTTGTAGGCGACGCGGTCGACGATCGGGAAGACGAAGTTCAATCCCGGCTGCAGCACCGCATAGAAGCGTCCCAGACGCTCGACGACCCACGCGCGCTGCTGGGGAACGACGCGGATCGTCTTGACGATCGCGATCAGCACCACGACGAACACCACGAACGTGACGAGCGACGATCCGACCTGCATGAACGACCTCCGGGATGACGGTGGCTGCGTAGCGGCGGGTTCGAAGGCGCCAACCGTGCCGAGTTACGGGGGCGAGGCTCCGAGGACGAGCGTCGAGCCGCGGGTGGCGACAATGTACATCGTGTCGTTGTGCGGCGTCTGCGCCGATTCGGGCACGCCGTCCCATTGCGTGCCCCGGTAGTCGACGCGCGCACTGCCGTCGGCGTTCCACGACCGCACGCGCACCGGCTTGCCGATGTCGAGGCCAGGCTGCCGCGCCGGCTCGCCGTGGCGGCGCCGCCACAAGTGTGCCGCCGTCGCGCCGACGGCCGCGAGGACTCCGGCGACCAGCAGCTGCAGTGGGGTCGAGGCCCCGAGCCAGGCCGCCGCGCCGCCGATCGCAAACGCAATGCCGATCGCGACGAGGTAGAACGTTCCGGTCATCAGCTCCGCGCCGACCAGGATCGCCGCCAGAATCCACCAGGTCCAGTGATCAGCCATCAGGGTCCGTGCCTGCCGCAAAGGCGCAAGGATAAGTCAGTTTGCCCGTCAGGGGCATGGTAGTCGCGCACGCGCTGCAGAACTGCCCGGCGCGCGGACAGGGGGGCCCAGGCAGCGCTGCGCCGGGCCGGTCGTCGACAGCTGCGCGGCCACCCTCGTTGCGGTATAATTGTTCTTTTTTATCAAATGCTTCGCCGAACCCCTGCGGGGCGGCGTCGCGACCGGGAACATGCCGATCTACGAATACCGATGCGCGTCCTGCGGGCATGAACTCGAAGCGCTGCAGAAGCTCTCCGATGCACCGCTCACCGAGTGTCCTGCCTGCCACAAGCCAGACCTCAAGAAGCTCGTCTCCGCGGCCGGATTCCAGTTGAAGGGTTCGGGCTGGTACGTGACCGATTTCCGCAACAGCGGCGGCAAGCCCGCGCCCACGGGTGCCGCGGCCGGGAAGACCGGCAGCGCCACTGAGCCCCCTTCCACCGCGAGTGCGGGCACCGCAGGCACGGGTAAGAGCGCGACGTCGACCGACGGCAAGGCCGGGGAGAGCAAGTCCGCCGCCGGCAGCGCAGCCACCACCGGCACGACTACCGGCACGACGTCGGGCAGCAGCGGTTCCTGACGGCATCGACGTGACGCGCGACGCACGCCCGGGCGCAGTGCTTCACATCATGGCCGGCGTCGGGCTCCGACGCGGCGCGGCCCGATGAAGCGCTACCTGATCGCCGGCCTGCTCGTCTGGGTGCCTCTGGGCATCACGATCTGGATCGTCCACTGGCTGCTCACCTCGATCGACCAGATCCTGCTGGTCCTGCCCCAGAGCCTGCAGCCGCGGCTGCTGTTCGGCTTCGACATCCCGGGGCTGGGTGTCGTCGTCGCCGTCGCGATCCTGCTTGCCACCGGCGTCGTCGCTGCGAACTTCTTCGGCCAGCGCGTGATCCGTGCCTGGGAATCGCTGCTCGGCCGCATCCCGTTCGTCAAGTCGATCTACTCGTCGGTCAAGCAGGTCAGCGACACCCTGCTGTCGAAGAAGGGCAATGCGTTTCGCAAGGCGCTGCTGGTCGAGTTCCCGCGCCCGGGAAGCTGGACGATCGCGTTCCTCACGGGTACACCGGCCGAGTCCATCGCGCCGTATCTGCCCGGCGAACACGTCAGCGTCTACGTTCCGACGACGCCCAACCCCACCGGCGGCTATTTCGTCATGCTGCCGCGCTCGCAGGTGCATGAACTCGACATGACCGTCGACGAGGCGCTCAAGTACATCATCTCGATGGGCGTCGTCGCACCGCGTCTGAGCGTACGTGGGGCCCGGCGCGGAGCGCCCGCTGCACAAACCGAAGCGGCGACCTCCCCGGCCGCATCCGCCGCAGACGCGTCGGCCCCGGATACCCGAAATTGACCTTGTGCGGGAGCTCGCCGGCGCGACCTGCCGGCGGCGCCGCGCGTATTTCCATTCCCCATCCAGCCTCATTTACGCAACCGACCGCTGCGCCTGCCGGAGATCGACTTGAAGCGAACTGACTATTGCGGCCGCATCGACCGCCGACACCTCGACCAGACGATCACCGTGATGGGCTGGGTGCACCGGCGGCGCGACCACGGCGGCGTCATCTTCGTCGACCTGCGCGACCGCGAAGGCCTCGTGCAGATCGTCTTCGACCCGGATCGCGCCGAGACCTTCGCGGTCGCCGAGAAGCTCCGCCACGAGTACTGCGTCGAGGTCACCGGCAAGGTGCGCCCGCGCCCCGCCGGCACCGTCAACACGAACCTCGGGTCGGGCGAGATCGAGGTGCTCGCGCACTCGATCGAGATGTTCAATGCCTCGCCGACGCCACCGTTCCAGCTCGACGACGAGAACCTGTCCGAGACCGTCCGCCTCGAACACCGCGTCATCGACCTGCGCCGCCCGGCGATGCAGCGGAACCTGATGCTGCGCTATCGAACGGCGATGTCGGCACGCCGCTACCTCGACGCCCAGGGCTTCATCGACATCGAGACGCCGGTCCTCTACAAGTCGACGCCCGAGGGCGCGCGCGAGTTCCTCGTGCCGTCGCGCATCCACCACGGCCAGTTCTACGCGCTGCCGCAGTCGCCGCAGCTGTTCAAGCAGATGCTGATGATGGCCGGCTTCGACCGCTACTACCAGATCGTCAAGTGCTTCCGCGACGAGGACCTTCGCGCCGACCGCCAGCCCGAGTTCACGCAGATCGACGTCGAGACGTCGTTCCTCGACGAACTCGAGATCCGGACGATGATGGAGGGCCTGGTGCGCGCGATGTTCCGCGACGCGCTGTCGATCGAGCTCGCCGACCCGTTCCCGATCCTGAGTTTCGCCGACGCGATGCGCGACTACGGTTCGGACAAGCCCGACCTGCGGATCCCGCTCAAGCTGACCGAGCTGACCGACCTGATGAAAGGCGTCGACTTCAAGGTGTTCCGCAGTGCAGCCGACCTGCCGAACGGCCGCGTCGCGGCACTGCGCGTTCCCGGCGGCGGCGCGATGACGCGCAAGGAGATCGACGACTGCGCGCCTTTCGTCGCCGTCTACGGCGCGAAGGGGCTCGCATGGATCAAGGTCAACGACGCGTCGAAGCCCAGCGAGGAAGGACTGCAGTCGCCGATCGTCAAGTTTCTGACCCCCGACACGCTGCGGGCGATCATCGAGCGCAGCGGCGCGGTCTCCGGCGACCTGTTGTTCTTCGTCGCGGACCGGGCGAAGGTCGTCAACGACGCTCTGGGCGCGCTGCGCACCCGCATCGGCCATCAGCGAGGCCTTGCGCAGGCAGGCTGGCGGCCGCTTTGGGTCGTCGATTTCCCGATGTTCGAGCAGGACGACCAGACCGGTGCGTGGGCAGCGCGCCACCATCCGTTCACGGCACCCAAGGACGGTCACGAGGAACGGTTTGCCAACGACCGCGCGAACGCCCTGGCCAAGGCCTACGACATTGTGCTGAACGGCTGGGAGATCGGCGGCGGCTCGGTACGGATCCATCGCCAGGACGTGCAGACGCGGGTGTTCGAGGCGCTGGGGATCAGCGTCGAGGATCAGCAGCGCAAGTTCGGCTTCCTGCTCGATGCGCTGCGCTACGGCGCGCCGCCCCACGGCGGCATCGCGTTCGGGCTCGACCGCATCGTCACGCTGATGTGCGGCGCGGAGTCGATACGCGACGTCATCGCGTTCCCGAAGACCCAGCGCGGGCAGGACCTGCTGGTCGATGCGCCCGCGCCCGTCACCGAGCAGCAGCTGCGCGACCTGCATATCCGGGTGCGGCCCTCCGACGCGATCAAGTCGCCAGCCCCCTGAGCTGATCCGCCCCGCCGCGCTACACTTGCGGCCATGTCCGCCGGGCTCGCCGCTGTCCGTCGACCGTTCGCCGCGCTTGCCCTGGTCGCGCTCGCGATCTGGCTGTTCGCCGCCGCGCTGCCCGCGCATGCCCGCGAGCACCGCGAGGCGCCATCGGAGATCGCGGTCGGCGAAATGCCGCCCGAAGCGCGGGAAACCCTGGCGCGCATCCACGCGGGCGGCCCGTTCCGCTTCGAGCGCGACGGCATCACGTTCGGAAACCGCGAGCACCAGCTGCCACGGCACGAGCACGGCTACTATCACGAATACACGGTCGTGACGCCGGGGCTGCACACCCGCGGCGCGAGGCGCATCATCTGTGGGGGCGGGCGCACTGCACCCGACGCGTGCTGGTACACCGACGACCATTACCGGACATTCCGGAGGATCCGCGAATGAAGCTGCCGGACCTGTCGCAGTGCGACGAGGCGGGTGTCATCGAGTACCACGGACACTCCGACACGGTCGCGGCGGCGGCGAGCCACGCCGGACTGCGTTACCTCGAGGCGGACCTCGCACACGCAGCGGACAAGGCATCGCTGTTCACGGCACTCGCCCAGGGCCTCGCGCTGCCGGCGCATTTCGGCAACAACTTCGATGCGCTGGCGGATTCGCTCGAGGACCGCGACTGGCTGGGCAAGACCGGCTGCGTCGTCCTTCTTCGCCACAGCGCGCACTTTCGCAAGAGCCATCCGCACGACTGGGAGACCCTCGAGGAGATCCTTGCGGAGGCGTCTTCGTTCTGGAGCGAGCGGCACGTCCCGTTCTGGATTCTCGTTGGCTAGCCCGGTCACGGGCCGCGTTCCCCTCCCCGCCCCAGTCCCGCCCGCCGCCAACATCGGATTCGAATCGCTTGCCCATGCCGTACAAGCAGCCCATCTCGGTGCTGGTTCTCGTGCACACGACCGACCTGCGCGTGCTGCTGCTCGAGCGCGCCGACTTCCCCGATCACTGGCAGTCGGTGACCGGCAGCCGCGACGACGACGAGGCGCTGGCCGCGACGGCGGCGCGTGAACTCGCCGAGGAGACCGGGATCGATGCCGCCCGCTACGGCGGCGTCGTCGACTGGCAGCTTTCGAACGAGTACGAGATCTTTCCGCAATGGCGCCATCGCTACCCGCCGGGGACGACGCACAACACCGAGCACGTGTTTGCACTGGATGTTCACGGTCCGGTGCCGGTGACGCTCGCGCCGCGCGAACACCTGCGGCACCTCTGGCTTCCCTGGCAGGAGGCCGCCGCGCGCTGCTTTTCGTGGTCCAACCGCGACGCGATCCTGGCATTGCCCAGGAGGGTCGCGTCCGGGACCCACCCTGCATCGAGGTCCGCATGAGATCGATCGCCGTTCCACGCAGGCGCTCATCGCGCGCAATTCTCGCGGGTTTCCTCGTCGCGGGCATGCTCGTGACCGCCGGCGCCTCGCTGGCGCAGACGGTCATCGAAAACGCCCCGACGCCGCAGCCGATCGTGACGCTGTCGGCGTCGGCGACCGGCAGCATCGCCAACGACCGGATGCATGCGTACCTGCGCGCGGAGGCGGACAACGCCGACGCGACCGTCGCATCGAACGAGGTCAACGCGCGGATGGGCAAGGCGCTGGCGAAGGCGAAGGCCGTCGCCGGGATCGAGGTGTCGACGACCGGCTACACCACCTGGCAGGTGAACGAGCCGAACCGCCCGATGCGCTGGCGCGTGACGCAGTCGCTCGCGCTCGACAGCGCCGATTTCAGCGCGCTGGCCGCGCTGGTCACGCGACTGCAGAGTCAGGATGGCATGCTGCTGTCAGGGCTCAACTTCTCGGTCAGTCCCACCGCACGGCGCGCCGAGGAGGATGCATTGACCCGACAGGCGATCAAGGCCTGGCAGCAGCGCGCCCAGGCCGCCGCCGAGGGTTTCGGCGCGGGCGGCTGGCGTACCGGTCGCGTGACGATCCAGACCAGCGATTTCGGCCGGCCACCGGTCATGCGCGCCGCCGGGATGGCCGCGACTGCGGCCGCACCCGTCGCCGTCGAAGGCGGCACGACCGACGTAACGATCACGGTGAGCGGCGAGGCGATACTCGACACCGTGCGCGCGCCGCGTTAGCGCCACGCTCGCCGCCAGCACCGGCGAGCGTGTGCCCATCGCAAGTCCAATGTCGCCTGCAGTGCGCTCGCGGCATCGACGAAAAAAGGCGCCCGCGGCGCCCTTTTTCGTTGCCCTGACGAAGCGGCGCCGACGGAACGGCTTATGCAGCCGGCGTCGACTCCGACGCCTGTCCCTGCCTGCCGTCGTCCTCGGCGGCGGCTTTCATCGACAGGCGTACACGGCCCTTCTCGTCGGCCTCGAGCACCTTGACGCGGACGACCTGGCCTTCCTTCAGGTAGTCGGAGACCTGGTTGACGCGCTCCTTGGCGATCTGCGAGATGTGCAGCAGGCCGTCCTTGCCGGGCAGCAGCTGCACGATCGCGCCGAAATCGAGCAGGCGCAGGATCGGGCCTTCGTAGATCTTGCCAACCTCGACCTCCGCGGTGATCTGCTCGATGCGCTTGCGCGCGACGTTGCAGGCGTCGGCGTTGACCGAGGCGATGGTGATCGACCCGTCGTCCTGGATGTCGATCGTCGTGCCGGTCTCCTCGGTCAGCGCGCGGATCACCGCGCCGCCCTTGCCGATCACGTCGCGGATCTTCTCCGGGTTGATCTTGAACGTCATCATCCGCGGCGCGTGCAGCGAGACCTCGGTGCGCGCGTGCGGCAGCGCCTGCTGCATGATGCCAAGGATGTGCATGCGCCCTTCGCGCGCCTGCGACAGGGCGACGGCCATGATCTCCTTGGTGATGCCCTGGATCTTGATGTCCATCTGCAGCGCGGTGATGCCGCGGTCGGTGCCGGCGACCTTGAAGTCCATGTCGCCCAGGTGATCCTCGTCGCCGAGGATGTCGGTCAGCACCGCGAAGCGGTTGCCTTCCTTGATCAGGCCCATCGCGATGCCGGCAACGTGCGCCTTGATCGGCACGCCGGCGTCCATCAGCGCGAGGCTCGCGCCGCACACCGACGCCATCGACGAGCTGCCGTTGGACTCGGTGATCTCGGAGACGACGCGCATCGAGTACGCGAACTCCTCGGCGGTCGGCAGCACGGCGATGATCGCGCGCTTGGCGAGCCGGCCGTGACCGATCTCGCGCCGCTTGGGCGTGCCCACGCGGCCGGTCTCGCCAGTCGCGTACGGTGGCATGTTGTAGTGGAACATGAACCGGTCGCGGTACTCGCCCATCAGCGCGTCGATGATCTGCTCGTCGCGGGCAGTGCCCAGCGTCGCGACCACCAGTGCCTGGGTCTCGCCGCGCGTGAACAGCGCCGAACCGTGGGTGCGCGGCAGGACGCCCGAGCGGACCGAGATCGGACGCACGGTGCGCGTGTCGCGCCCGTCGATGCGCGGTTCGCCTTCGAGGATCTGGCTGCGCACCACCTTCGCCTCGAGGTCGAACAGGATGTTCGAGACATGGCGTCTGTCGTCCGGAGACGCGTCGGCAGGCAGGGCCTCGGCGTCGACCTTGGCGGCGATTTCCTTCAGGCGCTGCTGGCGTTGCTGCTTCGAGCGCGTCGAGTACGCTGCGCGCACCTCGGCTTCGGCGAGCGCGGCGATGCGGTCGATCAGCGCCTGGTCCTTGACCGGGGCCTGCCAGTCCCACATCGGCTTGCCGCCTTCCTCGACCAGCTGGTGGATAAGTTCGATCACCGCCTGCTGCTGCTGGTGGCCGAACACGACCGCGCCCAGCATCACGTCCTCGGGCAGTTCCTGCGCCTCGGATTCGACCATCAGCACGGCGGCTTCGGTGCCGGCAACGACGAGATTGAGCTTCGAGGTCTCGAGCTCGGTCTTCGACGGATTGAGGATGTACTGGGCATTCGCATAGCCGACGCGGGCCGCGCCGATCGGGCCGTTGAAAGGCACACCGGAGAGCGACAGCGCCGCCGACGCGCCGATGATCGCCGGGATATCGGGATCGATCTCGGGGTCGACCGACATCACGGTCGCGATGACCTGGATCTCGTTGTAGAAACCGTCGGGGAACAGCGGACGGATCGGGCGGTCGATCAGGCGCGAGGTCAGCGTCTCCTTTTCCGACGGGCGCCCTTCGCGCTTGAAGAAACCGCCGGGAATCTTGCCGGCGGCGTAGGTCTTCTCCTGATAGTCGACGGTCAGCGGAAAGAAATCCTGACCCGGCTTCGCCTGCTTGGCGGCAACGGCGGTGACCAGCACCACCGTGTCACCGAGGCTGACCATGACGGCGCCGCCGGCCTGACGCGCGATTTCGCCCGTCTCCAACGTCAGCGTGTGCGCGCCGTAGGCAATCGATTTCTTGATGGGATTCGACACGATGTCCTCGCAATTCAAAAATGACAATGGCCGCGTGCGACGACGCGGCCATTGTCCATGGTTATCAGGTGGAAACCGACGGGCGCTGGGCTGCGGCCGCGGCGGTGCGGTTTCCGATCAACTCCGTCGCAGCGCCCGGGCGACGCTCGATGATGCCGGCGCGAGTCGTTGCGGCAGACGCATCACTTGCGCAGTCCCAGCTTCTCGATCAGCGAGCGGTAGCTGTCGGCGTTGCGCGACTTGAGGTAGTCGAGCAGCTTGCGCCGGCGCGAAACCATCCGCAGCAGACCGCGCCGCGAGTGGTGATCCTTGACGTTTTCCTTGAAATGGTCGGTCAGCCCGTTGATGCGGGCAGTCAGCAGCGCGATCTGCACTTCCGGGGATCCGGTGTCGCCCTTCGCGCGCTGGTTATCGGCGATGACCTTCGCCTTGTCGGCAACCGTGACGGCCATGTATGTTCCCTGATCTTTCGTTCACCTTCGGACAAGAGGGCGATTATAGCTTGGAAAGCGCTTAGTTTTCAAGAAGCTCGCCCGACGATCGCTCGTTCGCCGCCGATCCGGCGACGATGACCCGCCGCGGCCGCGCGCGCCCCTCGGCCGCGTCGGCGATGCCCAGCAGCGCGCCGCTTGCGTACACGGCCACGATGCCCCGTGCCTGCGCCGGCGCGATGATCGCGACCCCCTGCAGGAAGCGCCTCGCGGTCGCCTCGTCGACGTCCACGCCGGGCAGTTGCGCGGTCAGCGCCGATGCCGGAAGCAGGCAGCGGTCACTCCCACCCTCGCTCATTGCCGCCAGCGCGTCGATCGTGTGCGCGTCGCGGATGTCGAATCCGCCGCTCGCGGTTCGCCGCAGGGCCGCCAGGTGCGCCCCGCAGCCGAGCGCCTCGCCGAGATCGGCCGCCAGCGAGCGCACGTAGGTCCCCTTGCTGCACAGCACGTCGACGACGGCGTCGGGTGCACGCCACTCGACCAGCGTCAGTGCGTGGATGACGATTTCGCGCGCCGCGCGCGGGATGTCGACGCCGGAACGGGCGTACTCGTAATAGGGCCGGCCCTGGAACTTGAGCGCCGAATGCGCCGGCGGGACCTGCAGCTGGCGCCCGGTGAAGCGCGTCAATGTCCGGTCCAGGGCCGTCGCGTCGAATGAGGCCGGCCGCGTGGCGACGATCTCGCCCTCGGCGTCCTGCGTGGTGGTCGTCGTGCCGAACCGGAGGGTCGCCCGGTAGCGCTTGGGAGCGTCGAGCAGCAGCTGGGCGAACTTGGTCGCCTCGCCGAAACAGACCGGCAGCAACCCCGACGCAAGCGGGTCGAGCGTTCCGGTATGCCCGGCCTTTTCGGCGTTGTAGAGGCGCTTCGCCTGCCCGAGCGCCGCGTTGGACGTGATGCCCGCGGGCTTGTCGAGCAGGAGCACGCCATCGATGCGCCGTCGCGGCGGGCGCCGCGGTGCGGACATCGCCGGCTACTCCTGGCGCTTGCGGTCTTCGGCGACGGCGTCGTCGATCAGCTGCGACAGGCGCATCCCCGCTTCGATCGAGTCGTCGTAGACGAAATGCAGCTGCGGCACCGAGTAGAGGTTGAGCCGGTGCGCGAGCTCGCTGCGCAGGAATCCCGCCGTGCGCGCGAGCGCGTCGACGGCGGCCTGCGACTTCTCCTTGCCCGCGAGGTGGGTGAAGCGCACCGTCGCGTGCGAAAGGTCGGCGGTGACGTCGACCTCGGTGATCGTCACCGGCCCGACGCGGGGATCCTTGACCTCGTTCTTCAGCAGGTCCGCAAGTTCCCGCTGGAGCTGGTCGCCCACCCGTTGCGCGCGCTGCGACGTCTTCTTCATGTCGGCAAGGGATCTGCACACGCGTCGACGCCGCGCGTGCAGGCTCCCATCAGAGCGTCCGCGAGACCTCGACGATCTCGTAGACCTCGAGCTGGTCCTTCTGCTGGATGTCGTTGAAGTTCCTGATCGACAAGCCGCACTCGAAACCGGCCTTCACCTCGCGCACGTCGTCCTTGAAGCGCTTGAGCGAATCGAGCTCGCCGTCGTGGATCACGACGTTGTCGCGCAGCACGCGGACCTTCGAGCCACGACGCACGACACCTTCCAGCACGTAGCAACCGGCGACGGTGCCCACCTTCGAGATCTTGTAGACCTCGCGCACGTCGACCAGCCCCAGCCGGCTCTCCTTCTGCTCGGGCGTCAGCATCCCCGACAGCGCGGCCTTCACGTCGTCGACCGCCTCGTAGATGATGTCGTAGTACCGGATCTGCACGCCACCCGACTCGGCGAGCTTGCGCGCCTGGCCGTCGGCGCGGGTGTTGAAGCCGATGATCACGGCCTTGGACGCGAGCGCCAGGTTGACGTCGGACTCGGTGATCCCGCCGACCGCGGCGTGCACGATGTTGACCTTGACCTCGTCGGTCGACAGCTTGGTCAGCGCCTGCTGCAGCGCTTCGTAGCTGCCCTGCACGTCGGCCTTGACGATCAGCGTGAGCGTCTTCACGCCGCTCTCGCCCATCTGCTCGAACATGTTCTCCAGCTTCGCCGCCTGCTGCTTGGCGAGCTTGACGTCGCGGAACTTGCCCTGGCGGAACAGTGCGATCTCGCGCGCCTTGCGCTCGTCGCCCAGCGCGATCACGTCCTCGCCGGCGATCGGCACGTCGGACAGGCCCTGGATCTCGACCGGGATCGCGGGACCGGCCTCCGTGACCGGCTTGCCGTTCTCGTCGGTCATCGCCCGGACGCGGCCGAACACCGCGCCTGCGAGCACGATGTCGCCGCGCTTGAGCGTTCCCGAATGGACGAGGACCGTCGCCACCGGGCCGCGACCCTTGTCGAGGCGCGATTCGATGACGATCCCCTTGGCCGGCGCGTCCTTCGGCGCCTTCAGCTCCAGCACCTCGGCCTGCAGCAGGATCGCGTCGAGCAGCGAATCGATGCCCGCACCCGTCTTGGCGGAGACCGGAATGAACTGGACGTCGCCGCCGTATTCCTCCGGAAGCACGCTTTCCGCGACGAGCTCCTGCTTGACGCGGTCGGGATTCGCATCCGGCTTGTCGATCTTGTTGATCGCGACCACCAGCGGAACGTTGCCCGCCTTCGCGTGCGCGATCGCTTCCTTCGTCTGCGGCATGACGCCGTCGTCGGCAGCGACCACCAGCACGACGATGTCGGTCACCTTCGCGCCGCGGGCGCGCATCGCGGTGAACGCCTCGTGGCCCGGGGTGTCGAGGAAGGTGATCACGCCCTTGGAAGTCTCGACGTGGTAGGCGCCGATGTGCTGCGTGATGCCGCCGGCCTCGCCGCTGGCCACCCGCGTGCGCCGGATGGTGTCGAGCAGCGAGGTCTTGCCGTGGTCGACGTGGCCCATCACGGTGACCACCGGCGGCCGCGGCAGGGCTTCGGCGGCGTGCGCGGTCTCGGCCTCCGCCAGCAGCGCGTCCGGTTCGTCGAGCTTGGCCGCCTTCGCCTTGTGGCCCATCTCCTCGACGACGATCATCGCGGTCTCCTGGTCGATCACCTGGTTGATCGTGACCATCGAGCCCATCTTCATCAGCGCCTTGATCACTTCGGCAGCCTTCACCGACATCTTGTGCGCGAGGTCGGCGACGGTGATCGTCTCGGGAACGAAGATCTCGCGCACCTGGGGCGCGGCCGGCATCGTCCCGGCGTAGCCTTCGCCGGCTTCCTCGTCACGGCCGTGGCGACCGCCCTTGGCCCCGCGCCAGCCGGCGGCCGCCGTGCCGCCAGTCGTGTCACCGCGCAGGCGCAACGCACGACGCCGCGCAGCCTCCTCCTGGAAAACCTGTCCAGGGGCCTTCTTGGTCGCCTTCTCGCGCTTTTCGCCGGGCCGCGCCGCCGGGCGATGCAGAGTTCCCTCGGTGCCGGCGGGCTTGCCCGCTGCAGGCGCCTGCGCCTTGGCCGCGGCCGCAGCCTTCGCATCCTCGGCAGCCTTGGCTTCGGCAGCGACGCGTGCAGCCGCTTCCTCGGCTTCCTTTTCCTTCCTGGACTTGCGCTTGGCCGCCTCTTCCTGCTTCTTCTGCAGATCTTCCTGCTGGCGCGCGATCAGTTCCTGGGCCTTGCGCTCCTCGGCCTCGCGGGCGGCGATTTCCTCGGCCGACAGCAGCGGCGGATGGGTCCGCCGGGGTGAAGGCTTGGGAGCCGCTTCAGCTGCAATCGCGGGTGCCGCCTCGGGCGGCATTGCGGGCGCCGCCTCAAGTGCCGGCGCGGGTGCCAACTCGGGTGCCGCCTCCAGCGCCTCCTCGACGGCGGGCGCTGCGGGAACCGCGGCCGCCTCGCCTTCCTCGCGACGCACGAGAACGCGCTTCTTCCGCACCTCGACCTGGATCGTGCGCGCCTTGCCGGTGGAATCGGCGGCCTTGATCTCCGAGGTCTGCTTGCGCGTCAGCGTGATCCGCTTCTTGGCGTCGGCAGCCGCGCCGTGCTGCTTGCGCAGGTAATCGAGCAGGCGCGTCTTGTCCTGCTCCGTGAGGTTGTCACCCTGCTTCTTGCCTGCAACGCCGGCCGCGGCGAGCTGCTCCAGCAGCGCGCCCGCCGGCATCTTCAGGTCGGTCGCGAATTGTTCGATTGTCGTCTGTGCCATGCGGCTCTCCCGTACTGCCTCTGCTGCGCTGTTACCGCTCCGTCCGGGCCGTCACGCCGCAGCGCCGGACTGCGGCGGCTGGGCAGGCGTTTCGAACCAGTGTGCGCGCGCCTTCATGATCAGCTCCTGCGCTTTCGTCGCGTCCATCCCGGTCAACTCGACCAGCTCGTCGCCGGCGAGATCGGCCAGCGCATCGCGGGTCGTGATCCCCTGTGCGGCGAGCTTGCTCGCGATCTCGGTGTCCATGCCGTCCAGCGAAAGCAGCGCTTCCTCGACATTCTCCACCGATTCCTCGCGCGCGATCGCGTCGGTCAGGAGCGCATTCCTCGCACGCGACCGCAGCTCGTTCACCGTGTCCTCGTCGAAGGATTCGATCTCCATCATCTCGGTGATCGGCACGTACGCGACCTCCTCGAGCGAGGTGAAACCCTCGCCGATCAGGATGTCGGCGACTTCCTCGTCGACGTCGAGCTTCTCCATGAACAGCGCGCGCAGGCGACCGGTTTCCGCCTCGTGCTTCTGCTGGGATTCCTCGACGCTCATCAGGTTGAGCTCCCAGCCGGTGAGCTCGGAGGCGAGCCTGACGTTCTGGCCGCTGCGGCCGATGGCGATCGCGAGGTTCTCCTCGTCGACGACGACGTCCATCGCGTGCCGTTCCTCGTCGACGACGATGCTCTGCACCTCGGCCGGCGCAAGCGCGTTGATGACGAGCTTCGCCGGGTCGTCGGACCACAGGACGATATCGACGCGCTCGCCGGCGAGCTCATTGGTGACCGCAGTCACGCGCGAGCCGCGCATGCCGATGCAGGTGCCCTGGGGGTCGAGCCGGGGATCGTTGGACTTGACGGCGATCTTGGCACGGATGCCCGGGTCGCGGGCGGCGGCCTTGATCTCGATCAGCCCCTCCTCGATCTCGGGTACCTCGAGCTCGAACAGGCGCATGATGAACTCGGGCGCGACGCGCGACAGGATGAGCTGCGGCCCCTTGGCCGTGCGGTCGATCTTCATCACGTAGGCCCGGACGCGGTCGCCCACGCGCAGCATCTCCTTCGGGATCAGCTGGTCGCGCGGGATCACGCCCTCGATGCGACCGGACTCGATGATGACGCTGCCGCGCTCGATGCGCTTGACGGTGCCGGAGAGGAGGTTGTCGTCGCGATCGAGGAAGTCGTTCAGGATCTGCTCGCGTTCGGCATCGCGGATCTTCTGCAGGATCACCTGCTTGGCTGCCTGCGCGCCGATGCGCCCGAACTCGACCGGCTCGAGCGGCTCCTCGACGACGTCGCCGAGCTTGAGGTCGGGATCACGCTCGATGGCATCGGTGATCGCGATCTGGTGCGCCGGCTCCTCGTGCTCCTCGTCGGGCACGACGGTCCACCGCCGGAACGATTCGTAATCGCCGGTCTCGCGGTCGATCGCGACGCGTGCGTCGATGTTGTCGGCGTATTTCTTCTTGGTCGCCGACGCCAGCGCGGCCTCGAGTGCCGTGAACACGATCTCCTTCGGCACGTTCTTCTCGCGCGACAGCGCGTCCACGAGCAACAGTAGTTCGCGGTTCATGATCCTTTTCTCCAATCGATCGCGGGCACCAGCCGCGCGCTGCCGATCGTTCCGAACGGGAACGATCGCACGCCGCCGGGCAATTCGACGAGAACGTCGTCGCCCTGGGTGCCCCGCAGGATTCCCTTGATCCGCCGCGCTCCGTCGACCGCGGCCGTCAGCGTCAGCTGGGCCTGCTGACCGGCGAAGCGTTCGAAATCGGCGAGCCGCTTGAGCGGACGGTCGAGCCCCGGCGAGGACACCTCGAGCCGCTCGAAAGCGACGTTCTCGACCGCAAACAGGCGGGTGAGATGATTCGAAACCCTCGCGCAGTCCTCGACGTCGACGCCGCCCGACTTGTCGATGAACACGCGGACGAGCCCGCTCCTCGCCGACAGATCCCAGTCGACGAGCTCGTAACCGAGCGGCGGTACCGTTCGTTCCAGCAGTTCACCCAATGCCGATGCCATTCGCGTCCAAGGTTGGTCCGAAGCCCCAAAAAAAAATGGGCTGCGCCCAGCCCATTTCTCGTTACTTGTCGGGCGCAATTGTAGCAGAAAACCCTTCATTCTGGCAGCCCCGAACCCGGGTGGACAGGGGTAACCGCGCTAAACTCGGCCCTCGAGGGCTTGGCGGCCCTCCCCACCTGCACCCCCGGAGCCCGATCGAATGGCCGACCCCCAGCCCATCGCCATCCACGGCGGCGTCGAACTCGACCTCCTCCCCGCGCTCGCCAACCGCCACGGCCTGATCGCCGGTGCGACCGGCACCGGCAAGACCGTGGCGCTGCAGGTGATCGCCGAGAGGATGAGCGCCATCGGCGTCCCGGTGTTCATGGCCGACGTCAAGGGCGACTTGGCCGGGATCAGCCAGCCGGGCGCGAGCTCGCCGAAACTGGCCCAGCGCCTGAAGGCGATCGGCGCCGCCGAGCCGAAGTTCGCCGGCATGCCGACGGTGTTCTGGGACGTCTTCGGCGAGCAGGGGCATCCGGTGCGGGCGACGGTCAGCGACCTCGGTCCGCTGCTGCTGTCCAGGATCCTGGACCTGAACGAGACCCAGCAGGGTGTGCTGACGCTCGCTTTCAAGCTCGCCGACGACCGGGGCCTGCTGCTGCTCGACCTGAAGGACCTGCGGGCACTGCTCGGATACGCGGCGGGCAGCGCGCAGGAATTGCAGACTTCCTACGGCAACATCTCGGCCGCATCGGTGGGCGCCATCCAGCGCGGGCTGCTCACCCTCGAGCAGCAGGGCGGCGGTGTCTTCTTCGGCGAGCCGATGCTGGACGTCGACGACCTGCTGCAGACCGACGGCGGGCGCGGTGTCGTCAACGTGCTCGCCGCCGACCGATTGATGCAGTCGCCGCAGCTCTACGCGACGATGCTGCTCTGGCTGCTGTCGGAGCTCTACGAACGCCTTCCGGAAGTCGGTGACCGCGACAAACCCAAGCTCGTCTTCTTCTTCGACGAGGCGCACCTGCTCTTCGACGACGCACCGAAGGTGCTGCTCGACAAGATCGAGCAGGTGGTGAGATTGATGCGCTCCAAGGGCGTCGGCGTGTTCTTCGTCACCCAGAATCCCCTCGACATACCCGACACGGTCCTGGGGCAGCTCGGCAACCGGATCCAGTTCGCGCTGCGCGCGTTCACGCCGCGCGACCAGAAAGCGGTCAAGTCGGCGGCAACGACGATGCGCGCCAACCCGAAGATCGACACCGAGAAGGCGATCACCGAGCTGGGCGTCGGCGAGGCGCTGGTCTCCTTCCTCGACGACAAGGGGCGCCCGGGCATGGCGGAACGTGCGTGGATCCTGCCGCCGGCATCCCGGATCGGCCCCATCACCCCTGACGAGCGCAAGGCGGTGATCGCGACCTCGCCGGTCAAGGGCGCCTACGAGAAGTCGGTCGACCGCGAGTCGGCCTACGAGAAGCTCGCCGGACGGGCATCCGCGTCCTCGTCCGCGGGCAACACCGCAACCGACGACCAGGGCGGCATCCTGGATTCGATCAAGGGCTCGCTCGGCGGCCTGATG
>DATGDG010000315.1:0-3713 GCA_035311025.1 Casimicrobiaceae bacterium | reverse complement strand
GGGCTCCGGTACCACAGCGGCAGGCCATGGCCATGAAGCATGCACTCCACATTGCAGTTCTTGCACTGACGCTGGCAGCAGGAACCGCCGCGGCGCAGGACGTCACGTTCTACGAGTACCGGGATTTCGGCGGCCGCTCGTTCAGTGCCTATGGCGCCATTCCCGATCTCGGCAACAGCGGCTACAACGATCGCGCCAGTTCACTCGTCGTCCGCTCGGGGATGTGGCAGGTATGCACCGACGCGAATTTCCAGGGTCGCTGCGTGACCCTGCAGCCGGGCGAGTACCACGACCTCGCGCCGATGGGGATCTCGAACAACATCTCGTCGGCGCGCCCGGTCGGCTACGGCACGCCGCCCCCGGGTCCCGGCGCGCCGCCCCCGGGTCCTGGCGCGCAGGCCCCGGCCGTCGTTCTGTTCGACGAATTCCAGCAATCCGGCCACTCGTTCGCCGTCGATGGCGCCGTCGACAACCTCGATCACACGGGGTTCAACGACCGCGCCCGATCGATGGTCATCAATGCCGGCCGCTGGGAATTGTGCCGCGACGCGTACTACCATGGGACCTGCGAGGTGTTCGGCCCCGGCGCGTACAACGCGATTGGTGACCTGTCGGGTGAGCTGAGCTCGCTGCGGCCGGTCGGCGGGCCGCTGGCCCAACCCGGACGCTATCCTCCCGACTGGGGTCGGCAGGTGCGGGCGATCCTCTACAGCAATCCCGACTTCCAGGGACAGCAATACGTGATCGGCGCAGACGTCGTACGGGACCTCGCCAACACCGGCTTCAACGACCGTGCGCAGTCGATCCGCGTCGAGCAGGGCTTCTGGATCTTCTGCAGCGACGCCGATTTCGGTGGAACCTGCCGCACCTTCGGTCCCGGCGACTATCCGAACCTGCCCTGGGGACTCGACAATGCCGTGTCCTCAGGCCGCCGGATCAGCTCCGAATATCCGTACAGCGGCCCGCCGAACTGGGGACGCTGAGAAACCGATGCCGATCGTCGACGACATCGCGGGATTGCGGCGCATCCTGACGCGCTCGCACACGATCGCCGTCGTCGGGCTGTCGGCACAGTGGCACCGGCCAAGCAACTTCGCCGCCAAGTACATGCAGTCTCACGGCTACCGCGTCATCCCCGTCAATCCTACCTACACGTCAGTGCTGGGCGAGACCTGCTACCCGAACCTGCGCGCGATCCCGGTGCCCGTCGACGTCGTCGACTGTTTCCGCAAGGCCTCCGAGATGCCCGCGCTCGCCGACGACGCGATCGCGATCGGCGCGAGGGTGTTCTGGATGCAGCTCGGCATCGAGAACGACGAGGCGGCGAAGCGTGCCTCGGATGCGGGACTCGACGTCGTCATGAATCGCTGCGTCAAGATCGAGCATGCCCGCATCATGGGCGGGCTCAACTGGGCGGGCGTCAACACCGGCGTGATCTCGTCCCGGCGCCCTGTCGTTTGGTAGGGACCGCGCGCAGCGACCGCCCATGCCCGACCATCCCTTCGGATTCGACACCCTGTGCCTGCACGCCGGGCAAATCCCCGATGCGCAGACCGGCGCCCGCGCGCTGCCGATCTACCAGACCACGTCGTTCGTGTTCGACGACGCCGACCACGCGGCGTCGCTGTTCAACCTGCAGACCTTTGGCAACGTCTACTCGCGGATCTCGAATCCGACGGTGGCGGCACTCGAGGAGCGCGTCGCCGCGCTGGAGGGTGGACGCGCGGCGCTCGCGGCTTCGACCGGCATGGCAGCGCAGATGCTCGCGCTGGTCACGCTCGCGCACGCCGGCGATCACATCGTCGCCGCACGCACGCTCTACGGCGGCTCGTATTCGCAGCTCGCGGTCACCCTCGCCGAACTCGGCATCGAGACGACGTTCGTCGACGCCGGCGATCCCGGCAATTTCCGCAGTGCAGTGAAGCCCCGCACCAAGGCGTTCTATGCCGAGACGATCGGCAATCCGCAGCTCAACGTCGTCGACATCGCGGCAGTCGCCGACGTCGCCCACGAGGCGGGGGTTCCGCTGGTCATCGACAATACCCTCGCCTCCCCCTATCTGTGCCGGCCGATCGAGCACGGTGCCGACATCGTCGTGCATTCGCTCACCAAGTACCTGGGCGGCCATGGCACAACGATGGGAGGCATCGTCGTGGAGTCGGGGCGGTTCCCCTGGGACAACGGCAAGTTCCCGCAGATGACCGAGCCGTCGCGCGGCTACCACGGCGTGATCTTCCACGAGACCTTCGGCGACTTCGGCTTCACGATGAAGATGCGCATGGAAGCGATGCGCACGCTCGGTCCCACGCTGTCGCCGCTGTCGGCGTTCCTGCTGCTTCAGGGCATCGAGACGCTGCACCTGCGGATGCCGCGGCATTGCGAATCGGCGCTCGCCGTCGCCCGGCACCTTGCGCAGCATCCGGCGGTCGAGTGGGTCAACTATCCGCTGCTGCCCGGCGCTCCCGCGTACCCGCTGGCGCAGCGCTATCTGCCGCGCGGCGCGGGCGGGATCCTGACCTTCGGCGTCAGGGGCGGCGCCGCCGCGGGGGTGCGCTGCATCGAGGCCGTGCAGTTCCTGTCGCACCTCGCCAACATCGGTGATGCCAAGACGCTGATCATCCACCCCGCCTCGACAACGCACCGCCAGCTCGACGAGACCGAGCAACGTGCCGCCGGCGTATCACCCGAAATGATCCGACTGTCGGTCGGCCTCGAAACGCTCGACGACATCCTGTGGGACCTCGACCAGGCATTGGAGAAATCGCAGCAATGAACCGCTATCCCACCGTTCCCTGGCCCTGGGCCGGGCTGATCCTCGCCATCGCCCTGGTCGGCCAGGAAGTGCTGTTCCGCTGGTTCGGCAGTGAACCCTCGCTGTCCGAGGCCGCGTACCGGATCCTGGTCATGACGATCGGCGTCGCGTCGCTGGCGCTGATCGTGCTGCCGCCACGCAGGCCGGCCTATCTGCTCGGCTTCGCCGTCTGCGCAGCGCTGATCGGGTGGGCCCTGTGGCTGCAATACGGCAAGGGCGCCGAGCCCTGCCCGCTGTGCATCTTCCAGCGCGTGGCCGTCATCGCCGCGGGCATCGTGTTCCTGATCGCGGCGATCCACAATCCGCGACGCGGCGGCGCGACTTTCTACGCGGTGCTCACGCTGATCACCGCCGGCACGGGTGCCGCGCTCGCCGCGCGGCAGGTATGGCTGCAATCGCTGCCGAAGGATCTGGTGCCGGCCTGCGGCCCCGGATTGAACTACATGCTGAACACCCTGCCGTTCACCGACGTCATCCGCAAGGTCCTCGAAGGCAGCGGCGAGTGCGCCGAGAAGGGCTGGGTGTTCCTCGGGCTTTCGATCGCGGGCTGGACGTTCGTGTTCTTCCTGTCGATGATTGCCGCGGCATTCGCGCTGGTCAAGCGCGACTAGCGCCGCGCCGTTTCCCTGACGAAGCAGGATTCCGCCTCCTGCGCTGCGCAGCGCAGGGCCGCCGCGGTCGGCGTCGATCGTCGACTACAACCCGCGATGGGCGCATCGACCGGTCTGGCCGCACGCGTGGCGTGCCGCAACGTATCGGGCGCTCCTCCCGCAATGGCACCGAAATTGCTGAAGCAGCGCTGACGAGTCGCATTCCGACATGACCAGGAGCGATCGGCCGCCCGCCCCTTCGAGACGATGGGTGACGACCCGGTCCCCGAACGAGCGGCATGTCCACCAGG
>DATGDG010000314.1:0-2164 GCA_035311025.1 Casimicrobiaceae bacterium | reverse complement strand
GCCACGCGCAGGATCAGGTCCTGCTGCGCGGCGGCGAGCGAGTAATCGGATTGCTCGACCTCTTTCTTCGCCACGGAGAGCGCGACGGTGTTCGCATAGCGGTAGAGCGGTTGCGCCACCGACACCGTCAGGCCGCCGAACCAGAAATCGCGCTTGATGTCGACCCGCGGGTCGCTGTGGATCGACGCGTCGTAGTTGTTGGCGTTCAGCGCCCCCGTCAGGCTGACGTTCGGCAGCAGGGCCGAGCGCGCCTGCGGCACCGCCTCCTTGGTCGCCTCGAAGTTGGCGCGCGCCGCGGCGAGCGCGGGATCGTTGCGCTCCGCCTCCTGGTAGATCTGCATCAGGTCGTCGGCGCAGACGGGTGCGCAGTGCAGGATCGACACGGCGAGCGATGCGGCAACCGCGAGTGACAGTCTGTTCATCGAGGAGGCTCGGGAATGGATTGGGCGACGTCGGAGTCGGGGCGCGGGGCGGCTCGTCGAGGCGCCGCCCTAGAATTCGAAGCGGGCGGGCGTCATCGCATTCCGGAGCGGTGCGATGACCGTCTCGAACAGGTCGGTCACGACCTGCGAACCGGTGGCGCTCTGCCGGACGAGACGGGCCTTCATCACCGGCTCCTCGCCGACGACGGCGAAGATCCTGCCGCCCGGCGCGAGTTGCTCGACGAAGCGCCCGGGGAGTACGGGCGTCGATCCGGTCAGCACGATCGCGTCGTAGGAGTCGCTCCCGTAACCCCGCGCACCGTCGCCGACCTCGACCCGAACATTCGCATGGCCGGTGCGCGCGAGCTTCTCGCGCGCACCGCCAGCGAGGACCGGATCGATTTCGACGCTGGTCACTTCGGCAGCCTCGCTGGCGAGGAGCGCGCAGAAGTAGCCGCTGCCGGTGCCGATCTCGAGGACGCGATCCGACTTGGCGAGCGCGAGTTCCTGCATCACCCGCGCCTCCATCTTGGGCGCCCACATCCTGGCGTGTGCCGACAGCGGCAGCTCGAGATCGGCGAACGCGAGCGCGCGGTACGCCGGGGGCACGAAATCCTCGCGCTTGACCTTGAACAGCAGGTCGAGGACACGCGGGTCGAGAACCTCCCACGGCCGGATCTGCTGCTCGACCATGTTGTGGCGCGCCAACTCGTAATCGAATGCCTTCATAGCCCTTGTCCCTGGCCCAAGCGATGCTGCAGTGCGCCTGCACGTCCCGTCCCTGCCGCGGCCGTGGCGCACACGCCGGCCGCTGCACCGCACCACAAATGACCGCGGGTCATTATAGCAAACCCGCCCTTTCCCCCCGATGCGCGACCCCCGCCCGGGATTCGAGCGGGTCGCGGCCGTCCCCCTGTCAGTCGAGGGTGCGCCGGTAGCGGAGGAGCGCGATCGCCGCGACGGCCGCCAGGAACACGGCCAGGGGCCACAGGTGAGGCACGATCTGCTGCGCATCGTTGCCCTTCAGCAGCACGCCGCGAACGATGCGCAGGAAGTGCGTCAGGGGAAACACCTCGCCCAGCCACTGCGCCCACCAGGGCATCCCCCGGAACGGAAACATGAACCCCGACAGGAGCATCGACGGAAGGAAGAAGAAGAAGGTCATCTGCATCGCCTGCAGCTGATTGGTGGCGACGGTCGAGATCGCGAATCCCAGCGCCAGCAGCGCCGCAATATAGAGCATCATGGCGGCGACCAGCAAAGGCATGCTGCCGATCATCGGAACGTCGAACAGGACCCGGGCGGCGGCCACGATGATGGCGGCCTGGACCAGCCCGACGACGATGTAGGGCACGATCTTCGCGATCATCACCTCCAGCGGGCGTGCCGGCGTCGCGAGGAGGCTCTCGAACGTGCCGCGCTCGCGCTCGCGGGTCACCGCGAATGCGGTCATCATCACCATCGTCATCTGCAGGATGACCCCGAGCAGCCCGGGGACGATGTTGTACTGGGTGATGCCCTCGGCGTTGTAACGGCGCTGGATGTCGACGGTGAACGGCGCCGGCGACTGCGCGAGCCGGGCGAGCGGGCCGGTCAGGTCGTGCGAGAGGGCGGTCGAGCCTGCCTGGGAAACCGAGGCGATCGCGTTGCTCGCCGCCGACGGGTCCGTCGCGTCCGCGGCCAGCAGCAGTGCGGGTCGCTCGCCGCGCAGCAACGCCCTGGAGAACCCCGCGGGAATGACG
>DATGDG010000313.1:0-3853 GCA_035311025.1 Casimicrobiaceae bacterium | reverse complement strand
CAGCAGATGCTTCATCGCGTCCGCCTGAAGCAGCCCCCGAACCGCACGGCGCGCAACGAGGCGGCTGCGCTCGCCGCCGCCGAGGAGATCGGCTACCCGCTGGTCGTCCGGCCTTCGTACGTGCTGGGCGGGCGGGCGATGGAGATCGTCCACGAGCCGCGCGATCTTGAGCGGTACATGAAGGAGGCGGTCAGGGTCTCCAACGACAGCCCGGTGCTGCTCGACCGGTTCCTGAACGACGCGATCGAGGTCGACGTCGATGCCGTATGCGACGGAACGGATGTCGTGATCGGCGGCATCATGGAGCACATCGAGCAGGCGGGTGTCCACTCCGGCGATTCGGCGTGCTCGCTGCCGCCGTTCTCGCTGTCGCAGGCGCTGCAGGACGAGCTGCGGCGCCAGACCGTGGTGATGGCGAAGGAACTGCACGTCGTGGGCCTGATGAACGTCCAGTTCGCGATCCAGAACGACCGCGACCTGGGGCCGGTCGTCTACGTTCTCGAGGTCAATCCGCGGGCCTCGCGCACGGTTCCCTATGTTTCCAAGGCGACCGGGCGGCCGCTGGCGAAGATCGCCGCGCGCTGCATGGTCGGCACCACGCTGCGCGCGCAGGGGGTCACCGGTGAGGTGGTGCCGAAATACTTCTCGGTCAAGGAAGCGGTGTTCCCGTTCATCAAGTTCCCCGGCGTCGACACCATCCTCGGTCCCGAGATGAAGTCGACCGGCGAGGTGATGGGCGTCGGCGACACCTTCGCCGAGGCGTTCCTCAAGAGCCAGCTCGCCGCCGGCGTGCGGTTGCCGCACGAAGGGCGCGTGTTCATCAGCCTGAAGAACAGCGACAAGCCGAGGGCGATCGAGATTGCGCGCCAGCTGGTCTCGCTGGGCTACCAGATGGTCGCGACCCGGGGAACCGCTGCCGCACTGACCGCGGCCGGGGTCCCGGTGACGCCGGTCAACAAGGTCGCGGAGGGCCGACCGAACATCGTCGACATGATCAAGAACGACGAGATCGCGCTGGTCGTCAACACGGTCGAGGAGAAGCGCACCGCGATCCAGGACAGCTACGCGATTCGCCGCGCCGCGCTGACCGACCAGGTGCCGACCTACACGACGCTTGCCGGCGCCCGGGCCGCGGCGACGGGGATGGCGCACATGCGCGACCTCGTTCCGTACTCGATCCAGGCGCTGCACGCCGCGCTTTGAGGCGCGGGGCTCTTCACCCGCCTCGTTTGCGCTGGTCGCCTTTGCCCCGCTCGCGGCAGAGGGGCTGAGGGCGCTGGCCGCGCCCCCGCGAATAGCGTAGAATGTTCTTTCCGGCCGGAGGCGGTTACCGCTTCCGGTCGTTCGCTTTTTGGGTGATCCGAATGAGCAAGGTTCCGATGACGGTCGAAGGCGCGGCGCGCCTCAAGGCCGAGTTGCACCGGTTGAAGACGGTCGACCGGCCGGAGGTGATCCGGGCGATCGCCGAAGCGCGCTCGCACGGCGACCTGTCCGAGAATGCCGACTACGACGCTGCGAAGGAGCGCCAGGGCTTCATCGAGGGCCGAATTTCCGAGGTCGAGTCCAAGCTCGCGAACGCCCAGATCATCGATCCGGCGGCGCTCGACGCCGACGGTCGCGTGGTGTTCGGCTCCACGGTGGAAATCGAGGACGTCGCAAGCGGCGACCGCAAGGCCTACCAGATCGTCGGTGACGACGAAGCCGACATCAAGGCGTCCAAGATCTCGGTCAATTCGCCGATCGCGCGGGCCCTGATCGGCAAGAGCGCGGGCGACACCGCCGACGTCCAGGCGCCCGGAGGCCTGCGCAGCTACGAAGTCGTCGCGGTACGCTACGTCTGACCGGGCGATCCGCCGGGACCCGCGCGACAATCCGCGTCAGTGATTGTCCCGCGGCACCGCCGGGCCGGTACGCCCGACGAGGAAGTCGAGGTCGGCACCGTCGTTGGCCTGCAGCACGTGATCGATGTAGAGCTTCACGTAGCCGCGTGCCGCGTGCGGCTCCGGCGGCTGCCAAGCGACGCGACGGCGCGCAAGTTCGGCGTCGTCGACGTCGAGGTGCAGGCGGCGCCCGGGAACGTCGAGCGTGATCGAATCGCCGTTTCGCACCAGGGCCAGCGGTCCTCCGGCGGCGGCTTCGGGCGCCGCGTGCAGCACGACCGTGCCATAGGCGGTGCCCGACATCCGCGCATCCGAGATGCGCACGAGGTCCGTGACGCCCCGCTTCAGGAGTTTCGGCGGCAGCGGCATGTTGCCGACCTCGGCCATCCCCGGGTAGCCCCTGGGCCCGCAGTACTTCAGCACCATCACCGAGTCCTCGTCGATGTCGAGCGCGTCGTCGTTGATCCGCGCGTGCAGGTCCTCGATCGATTCGAACACGACGGCCCGACCGGTGTGCTGCATCAGTCGCGTCGACGCCGCCGACGGCTTGATGATCGCGCCGTCGGGCGCCAGGTTGCCGCGCAGGACCGCGATTCCCGCGTCGCGCTTGAATGGCGCGGCGTAGCCGCGGATCACGTCGGGCCTGAAGCAGCGCGCGTCATGGTTGTTGTCGCCGATCGTCCGGCCGTTGACCGTCATCGCATCGCGATGGAGCAGACCCTGCCCGGCGAGCTCGCGGAGGACGACGGGCAGGCCCCCGGCCTCGAAGAAGTCCTCCATCAGGTACTTGCCCGAGGGCATCAGGTCGACGAGGCAGTGCAGGTCACGGCCGAGGCGGTCCCAGTCGTCGAGCGCGAGGTCGACGCCGATGCGCCGCGCGATGGCGATCAGGTGCACGACCGCATTGGTCGAGCCGCCGATGCCGGCATTGACGCGGATCGCGTTCTCGAATGCCTGGCGCGTGAGGATCCTGGACAGCGTCACGTCCTCACGCACCAGTTCGACGATGCGCCGCCCGGCTTCGCGCGCGAGCAGGTTGCGCCGCGCATCGACCGCGGGGATCGCGGCGTTGCCCGGCATGCCGACGCCCAGTGCCTCGACCATGCACGCCATCGTCGATGCGGTACCCATCGTCATGCAGTGGCCGTGCGAGCGGTGCATGTCGGCTTCGGCTTCGTGGAACTCGTCGAGGGTGATCTGACCGGCCCGCAGCTGCTCGCTCATCGATATCACGTTGGTGCCCGAGCCGATCGGCGTCCCGCAGTGGATGCCGCGCAGCATCGGACCGCCCGACACGCCGATCGTCGGGATGTCGACGCTCGCCGCGCCCATCAGCAGCGACGGCGTCGTCTTGTCGCAGCCCATCAGCAGCACGACGCCGTCGAGCGGGTTGGCGCGTATCGATTCCTCGACGTCCATCGACGCGAGGTTGCGGTAGAGCATCGCGGTGGGCCGCAGCATCGTCTCCCCCAGCGACATCACCGGGAATTCGAGGGGAAACCCGCCCGCATCGAGGACGCCCCAGCGCACGTGCTCGGCGAGGGTCCTGAAATGTGAATTGCAGGGGGTGAGTTCGGACCAGGTGTTGCAGATGCCGATGACCGGCCGGCCGTCGAATTGATCGTGGGGAATCCCCTGGTTCTTCATCCACGAACGGTGGACGAGGCCGTCGCGGTCGTGACGGCCGAACCAGGCTTGCGAGCGAAGCGTCCGGGACACTTTCTTCGGCATCGCGGTCGGTCCCGCTAATGCCCAGGGATGCGACAGCACAGCACGTCGCACTGGCCATAGATATCGAACGCGTTGCTGTTGCCGTACTTGCAGTTGATCGTCGTCCCGTTCCAGGGCGCGTCGGTCGAACCGGAGACGGTCAGCGCATGCAGCGAGTTGCTGCCCACGGGCGTCGTGCCGCCGATATCGCTCGTCGCGCTTCGTGCACTCGCGCTGATCGCGAGATAGCCAGCGGGGCACGA
>DATGDG010000312.1:0-10188 GCA_035311025.1 Casimicrobiaceae bacterium | reverse complement strand
CAGATCGCGAACGCGATCGCGGCGATCTGGCGCCGGCGCGGCGACCGCTACTCCGAACTGCGCAGCGCCGAGACAGCGCGGTCGCAGCGGATCGAGATGTCGTACATCGGGGGCTGAGCTTGGGCGAAGGCGCCGGACCTCCGTACCGGCCATTGCTCACTCAGGCGGCGCGACCCGCCACCTTCGAGGTCGCCGCCGTCGACGAGCACGGCGCCCGACGTGACGTGCCGGTCGCGGGCGAGCACCCGCTGACGCTCTACGTCGACAAGCGCGAGCTCCTGACCCTGATGACGCTGGGCGCCGCGCCCGAGGCGCTCACGATCGGCTACCTGCGCAACCAGCGCCTCGTCAAATCGCTCGACGAGATCGTCGCCGTCCAGGTCGACTGGGAGACGAATTCGGTCGCGGTGACCACCCGCGGTGGCCTCGCCGATCTCGAGGCGAGGACCGCGAAGCGGACCAAGACCAGCGGCTGCGGACAGGGGACCGTGTTCGGCGACCTGATGGAGGACATCGACAGCGTCAGGCTGCCCGACGACGCGACGCTGACGAAGGCGACGCTCTACGACCTGCTCGACAAGGTCCGCCTGCACGAGACGATCTACAAGCAGGCCGGTGCCGTGCACGGCTGCGCGCTCGCGACGAACGCGGCCGACCGATCGGAGATCCTGATGTTCGTCGAGGACGTCGGGCGCCACAACGCCGTCGATGCGATCGCCGGCCAGATGTGGCTCGACCGCGAGGATGGTGCCGACAAGATCTTCTACACGACCGGCAGGCTGACCTCCGAGATGGTGATCAAGGCTGCGCAAATGGGCATCCCATTCCTGGTGTCGCGCTCCGGGCTGACGCAGATGGGCTACGAGATCGCGCAAAAGGTCGGGATGACGATGATCGGCCGCGCGACCAACAGGCACTACCTGCTGTTCGCCGGCGCCGGGCGCTTCCGCACGTGACGGCCTCCGCTGTCCCTCCAGAGGCGACCCATTTGCCGGTCGCGCGCAGCGACGTCACCGGCATCGTGCTCGCGGGCGGCCAGGGCCGCCGGATGGGCGGCGTCGACAAGGGCTTGGTCGAGCTCGGCGGCAAGGCGCTCGCCGGCCACGTCATCGCGAGGCTCGCGCCCCAGGTCGGCACGCTGATCGTCAACGCGAACCAGAACGCCGGGCGCTACGCGGCTTTCGGCTATCCGGTCGTCCCCGATGCCGTCGGCGGATTCGCCGGTCCGCTCGCCGGGCTGCATGCGGGCATGACCGAAGCGCGCAGCCCCTACGTCGTGACCGCTCCTTGCGACTCGCCGTTCCTGCCTTCCGACCTGGTTGCGAGGCTTGCGGAAGCGCTCGTCGAAGCGGATGCACGGATTGCGGTCGCCAGGACTTTCGGCCAGCCGCACCCGGTGTTCGCGCTGGTGCGGCGCGACACCCTCCCCCATCTGACCGCGTTCCTCGCCGCAGGTGGCCGCAAGATCGACCAGTGGTACGCAAGCCTCCGCTTCGTCGAAGTCCCTTTCGACGACGAAGCCGATGCCTTCCGCAACATCAACACGCGGGAAGAACTGCGCGACAACGCCGGTGCGGCGACGTGAAAATCACCGACGTGGCACGTTCCTGATTCCGGAACACGTGGTGCGTCCCTGACGGTGCGTCCCTGATTTGCGCGCGGTTCGCGGGAAACCGTGAACGCCCCTAGAATCGAGACTTCCTTTCTCCTTCGCTTGATGCAGACCCGATGACCGAGCCTACGACGCTGCGCGAACTCTCCTGCGCCGACGATTACGATCCGAATTCGATGCCGGTGGACAAGGCGCGCGCGCTGATCCGGCAGTTCCTGACCCCGGTCACGGCGACCGAGCGGGTGCACATCCGCGCGGCACTCGACCGCGTCCTCGCCGAGGACGTGACGTCGCCGTTCGACGTTCCCGGCCATGACAATTCGGCAATGGACGGCTGGGCCGTTCGCTTCGCCGATATTGCCGCCGGGGGCGAGACCACGCTCGCACGCGTCGGCGACTCCTTCGCCGGCAAGCCTTACGGCGGACCCATCGGGCGCGGCGAGACCGTGCGGATATTCACCGGCGGCGTGATGCCGGAGGGCGCCGACACGGTCGTTATGCAGGAGCGCGCGACGGAGATTCCTGGAGGCGTGCGCATCGCTGCCGGCGCTGTCGGCAAGGCCGGACAGAACCGCCGCTTCGCCGGCGAAGACCTCAAGCGCGGCGCGTTGGTGTTCGGCGCCGGACAGGCGCTGCGGCCCCCGGAGCTCGGCATGCTCGCGTCGCTGGGCATCAACGAGGTCGGCGTTTTCCGCAGGCTGCGCGTCGCGTTCTTTTCGACGGGCGACGAGCTGCGCTCGATCGGCCAGCCTCTCGCGGCCGGCGAGATCTACGACAGCAACCGCTACACGCTCTACGGGATGCTGAAGCGAATCAACTGCGAAATCGTCGACATGGGCGTCGTTCCCGACGTCCCCGACGCGCTCGAGCGCGCCTTCGCGACGGCGGCCGCGAGCGCCGACGTCGTGATCACCTCGGGTGGCGTATCGGTGGGCGAGGCGGACTTCGTCAAGCAGCTGCTCGACAAGCTGGGGGAAGTCCTGTTCTGGAAGATCGCGATGAAACCGGGCCGGCCGCTCGCCTACGGCAAGATCGACGGCGCGCATTTCTTCGGCTTGCCCGGCAATCCGGTGTCGGTGATGGTGACGTTCTACGAGTTCGTCCGCGACGCCCTGCTGGTGCTGCAGGGGCAGCGCAACGTCGGTCCGCAGCCGACGTTCAGGGCGTTGCTCGCCGCCCCGATCCGCAAGATGCCAGGCCGCACCGAGTTCCAGCGGGGAATCCTGACCCCCGGCGCCGACGGCACCTGGCAGGTCCGGACCACCGGCGATCAGGGCTCGGGCATCCTGTCGTCGATGTCGCGCGCAAACTGCTTCATCGTGCTGCCGGCGGAGACGGGGGATGTCGCCGCCGGCGCACAGGTGGAGGTCCAGCTGTTCGACGGCCTCCTCTGATTCCCGGATCGGGGATCAGTAGTACCGGCCCATCGCACCGCGGTCGATCGCGCGTATCCGGCGCTCGAGCTCGAACACGTCCTTCGAGCCTGCGAGGTAGGCTTCGCGTTCACGCTGCGCCTGGCGGAAATGCCACGCATCGAGGCGGTCGAGCAGCGACTTGCGGGCTTCGACCGGGGCTGCCGCCGGGGTGGTCGCCGTCGAGGACCTGCGGGCCGCCAGCGCGGCGGCCTTGCGGGCGTCTTCCGCGGCGGTGGAGCGCCGGGCGACCGCTTCGGCGATGACCGCCGACAATTGTCCGATAATGCTGTCCTTGAAGTAGAGTTCGGCCGCCTTCGGCGACCAGGCTTGGGACTTGCTCATTTTGATTTCTCCTGCATGCGCTTGTGGCGCTCCTACACCGCGGCCCACGAGTTGTGCGCCGCACAATGCGAAGATAAGGGCAGCAGGTAAGGGGGTCAAATCATCCTTTTGGATCATTAGCATAGAATTTTCAGATATCTCACATCATGTATATTGCAGTGCGAATGAATTCGCCGTCCTGAGCCCCGGACCCCGATCCCGACCCCTGCCGATGGAGCTCTACCAACTCAGAAGCTTCGCCACGGTGGCGGAGCTTGGCCACCTGACGCGCGCTGCCGAGCGCCTGCACGTCAGCCAACCCGCCCTTTCCGCCCAGATCAAGGCTCTGGAGGATGAGCTGTCGGTCGTCCTGTTCGAGCGTGGCGCAGGCGGGATGACCCTCACCCCCGCCGGCCGGGCGCTGCTCCCCGACGCCGAGCGGATCATCGCCGCGGCCCAGGCGCTGCGGAGCCGCGCGACCGAGCTTCGCGGCGAGGTTGCTGGCCGGGTTCGGCTGGGCACGGTCGCCGACCCGGAATTCATCCGGCTGGCCGACGTGCTGCGCTGCGCGGTGCGGCACTACCCGCTGCTGGAAATCGACTGTCATCACGAGATCACCGGCGCCGCGTTCGAAAAGGTCCGCGACGCCGAACTCGACGCGGCGTTCTATTACGGCGACCTGACACACAGCGCGGTCGTGTCGATCCCGCTGCGCGAATTCGCCTACCGGGTCGCGGGACCAGCGGCATGGTCGACCCGCCTCGCCCGTGCGAGCTGGGAGGCGATCGCCGCCGAGCCGTGGATCATGACGCCGAAGATCAGCACCCACTACGCGCTGGCGACGAGGCTTTTCAATGCCAACGGGGCGGCCCCGGTGCGCCACGTCGAAGCCGACCACGAGGCGGTGATCAGCTCGCTGGTGACGGCGGGCGTCGGCGTCGCGCTGATGCGCGAGGACATCGCCGAGGCCCTCGCCGCGTCCGGCCAGGTGTTCATCTGGGACGAAGCGCGGCTGTCGACGAATCTGCAGTTCCTCTACCGCCGCGACCGCGAGCGGGATGCGCCGATCCATGCGCTGCGCGACGTCGTTCGCGACGTCTGGAAACCAGGCGAAGGCTCGGCGCCCAAGCCCCGCCGCAGCCGCCCGTCGATTCCCGCCTGAGTCGCCCGCGCCGGGCGCAAGGTCGGCCCCGGGCCGCGCGACCGAGCCGATGCTGGCGCGGGATCGACCGATCGGGAACGATCGCGCCCCGAGGTCATCCAATCACACGACCTACGCCGAAAGGGGCCCAACCGATGGACCGACGCATCTTCCTGCTGGGCATCGCGGCGACCGTCGCCGGCGGGACCGGCATCACCTACGCCCAGTACCGGCGGGTCGCGAACGCCAAAGCGCCGGCACCGACGGTCGAGGACCTGCAACGCAACTGGAAGCTCCTGCTCGCAAGCGGCGCCACGGTCGCCATCGACACGACCCCGATCGTCAAGACCGACGCCGAGTGGCGCAAGAGCCTGACTCCGGCGGCCTACGATGTCCTTCGCCACGAAGGCACCGAGCGGCCGTGGACCAGCCCGCTGAACGATGAGCACCGGCCCGGCGTGTTCGTCTGCGCCGGTTGCGCCCTGCCGCTGTTCACGTCCGCGATGAAGTTCGACAGCGGCACCGGCTGGCCGAGTTACTTCACGACGATTCCAGGGGTCTTCGCGACCAAGACCGATCTGCAACTGATCGTTCCGCGCACCGAATACCACTGCGTCAAGTGCGGCGGGCACCACGGCCACGTGTTCGACGACGGGCCGGCGCCGACCGGCCTGCGCTACTGCAACAACGGCGTCGCCCTGCGCTTCATTCCGATGCACGCCTGACCGGCATCGGGGCGCGCGCGACGGCGCCAGGCTAGACTCCGCGCGTGATCGAACTTCACGCGCTCTCCAGGACCTACGCCGGCAGCGGTGCAGCTTCGCGGCAGGTCTTCGACCGGCTGTCGATGAAGGTGTCGCACGGCGAGTACGTCGCAATCGTCGGCGCATCCGGAATCGGCAAGTCGACGCTGCTCAACCTGATCGCGGGCCTCGAGCGGCCCGATTCGGGCACGATCGTCGTCGACGGCGTCGATTTCGCGACCTGCGACGACGATGCGCTCACGGCGCTGCGGCGCACGCGGATGGGCTTCGTCTTCCAGGCCTTCCACATCCTGCCTTACCTGTCGGTCGCGGCCAACGTCGCGTTGCCGCTCGCGTTGCAGCATCGGCACGGACCCGACGCCAGTGCCCGCGTTGCCTCGATGCTCGAGCGTGTCGGCCTCGGCGGTCGCGGGGAAAGCCGCCCGGCCGAGCTCTCGGGAGGCGAGCTGCAGCGCGTCGCGATCGCGCGCGCACTCGTCCACCGCCCCGCGATCGTCCTCGCCGACGAGCCGACCGGCAATCTCGACCCGGCGACCGCAAGGCAGGTGATCGCGCTGCTGCGCGAAGCGGTCAAGGGCGAGGGCGCGACGGGCGTCATCGCCACGCACTCGCGGCGAGCCGCAGCCTCGGCCGACCGCGTGCTGCGGCTCGCGGCCGACGGCCTTCGCGAGCACGCGGTCGGTGACGACGACGACATCGAGTGATGCCTCGGTCCCCCATCGCCGGCACGGTCACCCGCGCGGTCGCAGGCGGCGGCCTCGGCAAGCTGCGCGGCCGCAGCCTGGTCGCCGTCGTCGCAATCGCCTCGGGCGTCGCTCTGGGCTACGCCGTGGAGCTCGTCAATCGCGCCGCGATCGGCGAACTGGTGAACGGGCTCGCCACCCTGTCCGGCGCTGCCGACCTCGAAGTGCGGGGCCCGCAGGACGGCTTCGACGAAGCGCTCTATCCGCGGATGGCCGAGGACCGCGACGTTGCGGTCGCGAGTCCCGTCGTCGAGGTCGAGGCGACGATCGCCGGCCACCGCCGCCCGCTGCCGGTGATCGGCGTCGACGCGTTTCGCGCGATGGCGATCAATCCGGCGCTGGTCGCAACCGCCCGGGACCGGCAGGACGTTCTGCGCGGCGATGCGCTGTTCGTCAGCCCCGCCGCGGCGCGCTGGCTCGGTGTTCGCGATGGCGATGCGCTGGCCGTCCGGGCCGGGTCGCGCGACATCCGCCTGCGTATCGCCGGCAGCGCCGGCGGCGCGGGAACGCTGCGCTACGGCGTCATGGACATCGCTGCGGCGCAGCGGCAGTTCGATCGCATCGGACGCGTGACGCGGATCGACTTGCGCCTTCGCCCCGGCGCCGACCCGACGCGCGTGATCGAGCGCCTTGGGCGCCAGCTGCCCGCCGGCATCGCGATCGCCGCGCCGTCGACGAGTGCGGGCGCGAGCTCGCGGCTGTCCCGCGCCTACCGCGTGAATCTCGACGTGCTGGCCCTGGTCGCGCTGTTCACCGGAGGCATGCTCGTGTTCGCGACGCAGGCGCTGTCACTGACCCGACGCAGGCCGCAGTTCGCGCTGCTGCGCACCCTCGGGCTCACGCGCCGCCGACTCCTCGTGCGGGTGGTCGGCGAAACCGCACTGCTGGGGGTTGCGGGATCCGGCCTCGGCCTGCTCGTTGGGTATGTCGTGGCGAACTTTGCACTGCGCCACTTCGGGGCCGACCTCGGTGCGGGATTCTTCCGCGGAGGACCCGCGACGGTCGTCGTCGAGGCGCAACCTGCACTGGTGATGGCCGCGCTCGGCGTCGCGGCAGCGATCGCCGGAGGCGCGATGCCGGCGCGCGAGGCGGCGCGCGCCGCGCCTGCTGCCGCGCTGAAAGCGCAGGACCCCGATGCGGGCTGGGGACAGTGGCGCAGCCACTGGCCCGGCATCGTCGCGATCGTCCTGGGTGCGCTCGCCGCACTGCTGCCAGCCATCGGCGGCCTCCCGATCGCGGGCTACGCATCGATCGCGCTGATCCTCGTCGGTGCGATCATCGTGCTGCCGCGAATCGCCGATGCGCTGCTGCGCCTGATTCCGGCGCCCCGGCCGGTGATCGCGATGCTCGGGATGGCGCGACTGCGCGCGAATCCCGGCCAGGTCGCGGTCAGTGCCGCTGCGATGATCACCAGCGTGTCGCTGATGGTGGCGATGGCGATCATGGTCACGTCCTTCCGGCAGTCGTTCGACGACTGGCTCGGGGTCATGCTGCCGGCCGATCTCTACCTGCGCGCGGGCACCGCCGACAGCGCAGTCCTTTCGGCACGGCAACGGACCGAAATTGCAGGCACGCCGGGCGTCGCGCGGGCGGAGTTCATGCGCGTGACGGCACTGCTGATCGATCCGTCGCGTCCCCGCGTGGCGCTGCTCGCACGCGACATCGATCCACGGGACCCGGGGGCGAGGCTCGCGATCGTCGGGACGACGCTCACCCCCGGACCGGACGCGCCCGCGCCCGCATGGATCAGCGAGGCTTTCGCCGACAGCCAGGCGCTGGTGCCTGGCGCCACCGTCGTCCTGCCGATCGCCGGTCGCGGCGTGCCGTTCACCGTCGCCGGCATCTGGCGCGATTACGCCCGGCAGCAGGGGGCGATCGTCATCGAGCGCAGGCGCTACGCCGAGCTGACCGGCGACGACGCGGTCAATCAGGCTGCGGTGTGGCTCGCGCCCGGCGCGCACGCGACCGACGTCGACCGCGCGCTGGAGCACCGCCTGCCGCGGGATTCCGGCGTCGTCACGATCACCGCAGGCGACCTGCGCCGGCGCTCGCTCGCCGTGTTCGACCGCACGTTCGCCGTCACCTACGCGCTCGAGGCGGCGGCAGTCGCGATCGGACTGGTCGCGCTGTCTGCGGCGCTGGTCGCGCAGACCCTGGCGCGGCGCCGCGAGTTCGGCATGCTTCGCCACCTCGGCATGACCCGCCGCCAGATCTCGGCGATGCTCGCCTTCGAAGGTACGCTGACCGGTGCGATCGGCACGGTCTCGGGACTCGTCCTCGGATTCGCCATCAGCCTGATCCTGGTTCACGTCGTCAACCGCCAGTCGTTCCACTGGGGGATGGAGCTGCACGTGCCGTGGCCTGCGCTGGGATGGCTGTCCGCCGCGCTGATCATCGCGACCTCGCTGACGGGGCTTGCGAGCGCGCGGGGGGCGACCCGCGAGGACGCCGTGCGCGCGGTACGCGCCGACTGGTGACGCGAGCGCCGTGACCTGCCCGCTCCCGCCGGACCCGTTGCGTCGACGCCTGCTCGCGCTCGGCCTGTGGCCGCTCGCCGCGTCGGCGCGCGCAGCGGTCGACTACCCCGACGTCGTGCCAGGACGAGAGCTCTCGTTTCCCCGCGACGAGGGCGCCCACCCGACGTTCCGCAACGAGTGGTGGTACGTCACCGGCTGGCTGCGCGACGACGATGCGCGCGAATACGGGTTCCAGGTCACGTTCTTCCGCAACCGGCCCGGAATCGCCGAGGACAACCCGAGCCGGTTCGCGCCACGGGAACTGCTGTTCGCGCACGCCGCGATCGCCGACCCGCGCGCCGCGCGACTGCGCAGCGACCAGCGCGCCGCACGCGAAGGATTCGGCCTCGCCGGCGCCTCGACCGCCAGGACCGACGTGCACATCGGGGACTGGTCCCTCGTCGAGGCGTCCGACGTCCTTCCCGGAAGCGTACGCACCGGCGACCGCTACAGAGCTCGAGTCCGCGGGCGCGACTTCGCCCTCGACCTCGCGCTCGCCGCGACGTCGCCAGTCATGCTGCAAGGCGATGCCGGAGTCAGCCGCAAAGGGCCCGATCCGACGGATGCGAGCTATTACTACAGCCGGCCGCAACTCGAGGTCTCCGGGACGATCGACATCGGCGCAGGGGCGCGGCAGGTGCGCGGCATCGCATGGCTCGATCACGAATGGTCGAGCCGATACCTCGCAGCGCGCGCCATCGGCTGGGACTGGACCGGGATCAACCTCGACGACGGCGGCGCGCTGATGGCGTTTCGCATCCGCGATCGCGACGGCGGGACGCTGTGGGCCGGCGGCGGCCGTCGCGATGTCAGCGGCAGCACGCGCAGCTACGCGCCGAATCAGGTTCGATTCGTGCCGCAGCAGCAATGGCGATCGCCGCGCACCGGGATCGAGTATCCGGTCGCCATGCGGGTGGAGGTCGGCGATCTCGACCTCGACCTCCTGCCGCTGATGCCCGACCAGGAGCTGGACGCGCGGGCGAGCGTCGGCATCGTCTACTGGGAAGGCGCGGTGCACGCCGCGATCGGCGGTCGCGACGCCGGCCGCGGCTATCTGGAGCTGACCGGCTACGGCGGGCCGCTGCGACTTTGAGCCTTGCGACCCCAACCCCGTCCCGTCGGCCGCGGCGACGCGGTCAGTCGATCAGCTTGCCGTCGTGGTAGAAAGGATACGGCCCGGCGAACTCGCCGACGTACGCGGTGTGGCTGACGAGACCTGCACGCGGATCCCACAGGTGCAGCTGGTAGGCCGGCGGTTCGAGCATGAATTGCGAAGGTGCCTCGGGGTCCAGGTCGAGTGCGACCTGATGCGCAGGCCCCGGACATGTCGATGCGAGGGTGCCGCCGAAACGCACTTGGATCGGCCGATGGAGGTGTCCGCACAGGATGCGCTCTATGTTGCTGTAGCGGCGCACGATCGCCTCGAGATCCTGCGGGTTCGCGAATCCGATCCGGTCCATGTGCCCGATCCCCGTGGCAAACGGCGGGTGGTGCATCAGGATCACCGTAGGCTTCCCCGGCGCCTCCGACAGCCTGGCGTCGAGCCACGCAAGCCGCTTTGCGCAGAGCTCGCCGCCGCTCTGGCCTGGGATCACCGTATCGAGCGCCAGCAGACGCAGCGGCCCGGCGTCGATCGCGTACTGGATGAAACCCTCCATCCGCCGCAGCCACGCATG
>DATGDG010000311.1:0-3318 GCA_035311025.1 Casimicrobiaceae bacterium | reverse complement strand
CGGCGGCGGTGATCTCGCGCCCGGGCTTGCGCGTGAACGTGACGCCGGCCGCGTCGAGGCGGCGGCGCTCCTGGCGGATCTTCTTGCGCTTGTCGTGGTTGAACGCTGCCAGGAAATCCGCAAAGTCGCGATACCCGTCGTTGCGCCAGTGGAACTGCACCCCTTCGCGCTCCAGCATGCCGGCCGCGACGCCCTCGCGCGCCTGTCCTTCGTCGGTGAACAGCACGTGCAGCGATGAATAGCCGCGGCGCAGCTCCGAGAGCGCGCGATCGAGCAATGCCCGCCGCGTCCCGGGCTCGGGCGCCAGGACCCGCGGACCGGACACCGGCGTGAAGGGAATCGCGGCGAGGAGCTTGGGGTAATAGCGCCGGCCGTGGCGGCGGTAGGCGTCGGCCCAGCCCCAGTCGAAGACGTATTCGCCGTAGCTGTGCGCTTTCTCGTAGAGCGGCATCGCACCGACGAGCTCGGCGCGGTTCCACGCCGTCAGGAAGCGCGGCGTCCATCCGGTTTCCGGCGACGCGCACCCGGATTCGTGCAGCGCGGAGAAGAACGCGTGCGACAGCAGCGGGGCCGCGCCGGAAATCCGATCCCAGTCCGGGGCGGGAATCGATGCCAGGTCGACATCGTCGCGGACCAGCGCGGACGCGGTGACCGGCGGTCGCGACGGCGAATAGGGGACGGGTGCGCGCATGGCTGCCCCGATTGTCGCCGCTGCTGCACGTGCGCTCAAGCGCTTCGTGCGCAGGTCGCGACCGAAGCCCGCGTGCTAACATTTTCCGATGAAGATTGCGCTCGCGCAGCTCAACCAGAGGCTGGGCGACCTCTCGGGCAATGCGCAAGCGCTGCTCGAGGCGATCGGCCAGGCGCGGCGCACCGGCACGTCGCTGGTCGTGACACCCGAGCTCTCGCTGTGCGGCTACCCGCCCGAGGACCTGGTGCTGCGGCCGGCCTTCCTCGACGCCTGCGCGGCGGAGCTCTCCGCACTCGCCGCGCAGGTGACCGGGATCGTCGCGCTCGTCGGATTCCCCGATCGCCTCGACGGCCGCCGCTACAACGCGCTCGCCGTGATCCGCGACGGGCGCGTCGACCGCGTCTACCGCAAGCAGCGCCTTCCCAACTACACGGTGTTCGACGAGGAGCGCTACTTCGCGGCCGGCGGCGAACCCTGCGTGTTCGAGGTCGACGGCCTGCGCGTCGGCGCGATCATCTGCGAGGACTGCTGGTACCCGGAACCCGCGGCCCAGGCGCGCGCCGCGGGCGCGCAGCTCATCGTCGTTCCCAACGGCTCGCCGTACCACACGCGACAGCAGGCGGCACGCGTCGCGCAGGTCGCGGCGCGGGCGCGGGAGACCGGATTGCCGATCGTCTACGTCAACCGGGTCGGCGGCCAGGACGAGCTGGTGTTCGACGGCGCGTCGTTCGTCATGGCAGCCGATGGCGCCATCGCGCAGCAGTTGCCGGCCTGGCACGAGACCGTCGCGCTCGCCACGTTCGACGACGCAGTGCCCAGGCCCGTGCGCGGCAGACTCGATGCCTCGCCCGAGGCGCACGTCTACCAGGCGCTGGTGATGGGGGTGCGCGACTACGTCGGCAAGAACCGCTTCCCCGGCGTGATCGTCGGGCTTTCCGGCGGGGTCGACTCGGCGCTGACGCTCGCCGTGGCCGTCGATGCGCTGGGCAGCGACCGGGTGCGCGCGGTGATGATGCCGTCGCAGTACAGCGCATCGATCAGCCTCGAGGATGCGCGGGCGATGGCCGGGATCGTCGGCGTGCGCTACGACGCGTTGCCGATCGGGCCGATGTTCGCTGCGTTCCTCGAGTCGCTGTCGCACGAGTTTGCCGGACTGCCCGTCGATGCGACCGAAGAGAACATCCAGGCGCGCATTCGCGGCACGCTGCTGATGGCGCTGTCGAACAAGTCGGGATCCATCGTGCTGACGACCGGCAACAAGTCCGAGATGGCGGTCGGCTACGCGACGCTCTATGGCGACATGGCCGGCGGCTTCGCCGTGCTCCGGGACATCAGCAAGACCCTCGTCTACCGGCTTGCCCGCTGGCGCAACGGCCTGGGCCGCGTCATTCCCGAGCGGATCATCACCCGTGCCCCCTCCGCCGAACTGCGGGCGAACCAGACCGACCAGGATTCGCTGCCGCCCTACGACGTGCTCGACGGCATCCTCGAAGCGTACGTCGAGCAGGACCTCGCGCCCGCCGAAATCGTCGCCTGCGGCTACCCGGCCGCCGACGTGCGCCGGGTCGTGCGCCTGATCAAGATCAACGAGTACAAGCGCCGCCAGGCTGCCGTCGGCATCCGCATCACGCCGCGCGGCTTCGGCAAGGACTGGCGCTACCCGATCACGTCGGCATGGAACGAGTGGGAGAGCGTGGGCGGGAGGTAGCGGCCGCGGCCCGCAGCCGCGGCGCGCGGGGCGCCGGTTCGTGTATCCTTTGCCCGGCAATCTTCTTCCGGCGTCGGGCATCCCATGAAGAAAATCGAAGCGATCATCAAGCCGTTCAAGCTGGACGAGGTGCGCGAGGCCCTGTCCGAAGTCGGCGTCACCGGGCTAACCGTGACCGAAGTCAAGGGTTTCGGGAGGCAGAAGGGGCACACTGAGCTCTACCGGGGTGCCGAGTACGTCGTCGATTTCCTGCCCAAGGTCAAGGTCGAGATGGTGCTGGCCGATGCGCTCGTCGAGCGGGCGATCGAGGCGATCATCAAGGCGGCGCGCACGGGCAAGATCGGTGACGGGAAGATCTTCGTGACGGCTGTCGACCAGGTCCTGCGCATTCGGACCGGGGAGTCGGGCGAGGCCGCCGTCTGAAGTTGGGGCTCCCCGCCGGCACGGAGGGGGACAGCGCTGATTCGACCCAGGAGGCCAGTCCATGTCGTTTGCAAGCGAATTCAGGGAATTTGCGGTCAAGGGCAGCGTCGTCGACCTGGCAGTCGGCGTGATCATCGGCGGCGCGTTCGGCAAGATCGTCGATTCACTGGTCAAGGACCTGATCATGCCGGTCGTCGGCAGGGTCCTGGGCGGGCTGTATTTCTCCAACTACTTCATCGTGCTGAAGGCCCCGCCCGCCGGCTACGCGGGGCCAATGACCTACGACGCGTTGACCAAGGCCGGCGTTCCGCTGTTCGCCTACGGCAACTTCATCACCGTCGCCATCAACTTCCTGATCCTCGCGTTCATCATCTTCATGATGGTGAAGCAGATCAATCGCCTGAAGCGCGAGACGCCGCCGGCTGCGCCGGCCGCGCCGCCGGAGGAAGTCGTGCTGCTTCGCGAGATCCGCGACTCGGTGAAGCGCTGAATTGTC
>DATGDG010000310.1:0-5105 GCA_035311025.1 Casimicrobiaceae bacterium | reverse complement strand
GCATGCGCCTCGACCAGCGGCTTGTACTCGTCCTTGACCACGAAGCTGTCGAAATCGAAGTAGACGCTGCGCTTGGAGAGGATGCTGTTCGGATCGTGCAGCGCGGCCATTTCCGCGCTGGTGGTCGAGCCCGAAACGCCGCCGGCGCCGGTCCCGGCGGTCTGCGCGCCGGTGGCGCCCTCGGCGGCGCCCGTCCCCGTCTTGTCGACGACCGGGGCCTCCTTCGTGGGCGTGGTCGAGCAGCCAACCAGCGCCGTCGCGATCAGGGCAATCAAGAACAGATGGAGTTTGCGCATGGTGTCTCCTGCGTGGATGGGTGGCGCGCACGGGCGCGTGCGCGGAACGCGTAATTCAACCGAGTCACTGCCGCGGCAGCGGCCCCCAGGCGGGCTCGCGCACGTCGATCGATGGCGCGACGAGCCGCTGCTTCACGCGGCCGTCGCTGGAGATCGCGGCCAACGTCCCGCGCCCCCCTGCTTCGTCCGCGTAGATGATCATCTTGCCGTTGGGCGCGATGCTGGGGCTCTCGTCCCCGGGTCCCGAGGTCAGCACCTGCATCTGGCCCGTCGCGAAATCGAGCGACGCGATCTCGAAGCGGCCACTCTCCCGGTGCACGAACACGATGCCCTTGCCGTTGGGGAACGGACGCGGCGACACGTTGTAGCTGCCGTCGAAGGTGAGCCGCTGGACCTGGCGCGTCAGGAGGTTCGCCCGGTAGATCTGCGGCGTGCCGCCGCGGTCGGACGTGAACACCAGCGACTGGCCGTCGGGCGTGAACATCGCCTCGGTGTCGATCGCCTGCGAGGTCAGCACGCGGGTGAGGCCGCTGCCGTCCGGATTCATCAGGAACACCTGCGAGCCGCCCTCCTTGCTCAACGTGACGACGAGCTTGCGGCCGTCGGGCGACCACGCCGGCGAGCTGTTGCTGCCGCGGAAGTTGGCGACGGCGCGGCGCTGCCCGGTCGTCAGCGACTGCACGTAGACGACCGGCTTCCTGCTCTCGAACGACACGTAGGCGAGCTGCGTGCCGTCGGGGGACCAGCGCGGCGACAGCAGCGGCTCGTTCGACGAGACGATCGACTGCGGGTTGTAGCCGTCGGCATCGGCGACCATCAGCTGGTAGCGCGGTCCCTGCTTGGCGATATACGCGATGCGCGTCGAGAACACGCCGGGGTCGCCGGTCAGCTTTTCGTAGATGACGTCGGCGATCTTGTGCGCGGTCGCGCGAAACTGCGCCTGCGTCACCGTGAAGGCCATCGAGGCCAGCACGGTCTGCTTGACGACGTCGACCAGCGCGAAGCGGACGTCGACGCGCCCGTCGGGCAGCGGCCGCATCGAGCCGACGACGACCGCATCGGCATTGCGCGCGCGCCAGACGGCCGGCTGCACGTCCTCGGCCCGTGCCGGGCGCGGCACGACACCGTCGGTGTTGACGAGGCGGAACAGCCCCGAGCGGGAGAGATCGGCGCCGACGATGCCCGAGATGCCGAGCGGCCACGTCGCCTCGGCGTCGAAGGGAACGACCGCGATCGGAATGGCGGTGGCGGCGCCGCCGACGATTTCGATCGTCAGCTGAGCGCGCGCGGCGGAAAGCGGTGCGAGCGCCAGCAGACCTACGGCGAGCCAGCGACCAAGCGTGCGAATCATCGAGACGCGGAATCCGGGGATAGCGGTGTGAAGCGTAGGCGGCATCGGCGGGATGCACGTTGCGCGCTGCGCATGCGCGACAACGAGCGATCACGACGCTCGCGCATTATAACGATCGAAGTCGCGCCGTGGATGACGATCGCGCTCAATTTGGCGCGACCGTCGTTGGAAAACCAAAGGCCCGGGTAATTCGTTCCCCCATGCGCCACGCTTCGTCGTGAGCCGGATACGGACCGACATACACGCGGTAGAGTCCCCCCGCCTGCCGGATCCGCGGTTCGACCTGCGCCTGTGCAAGTTGGTTCTCCACGTGTGCCAGAAATGCGCGGGCATTGGAATAATTTGCAAACGCGCCGAGTTGCACGGTGAAGCCCCCCGGCGTCGCCGCGACCGGCAGCAGCTCGGGCCGCGCCACCGCCGTCGGCAGCGTCGCGGAGGCGGCCACGGATGCGGGCGTCGCCACCACCGGTGCCTCGACCCGTGCGCCGACCGATGCCTCGACCGGTGCCGCCGCGGGCGTCGCCGCGCGTGCCAACTGCATGCCGGCGTCGGGCAGAAGCGCATCGACGGCGACCTCCCCGCTGCCGTTCTTCGCGATGCCGAGCTTGTAGGCGGCCGCGTAGGAGAGATCGATGATGCGCCCGCGCAGGAACGGTCCGCGGTCGTTGACCCGGACGACGACGCTCTTTCCGGTCGCGAGGTTGGTGACGCGCGCGTATGACGGCAGCGGAAGCGTCGGATGCGCCGCCGTCATCGCATACATGTCGTAGATCTCGCCGATCGAGGTCCGCTGGCCGTTGTACCTGCGGCCGTACCACGAGGCGAGGCCCACCTCGTGATAGGGTTTCAGGGTCGTCGCGGGAACGTACTCCTGGCCCAGCACCGTGTAGGGCCGGTTCGCCGCGGCGCTCAGCGGCTCGAGCCGGGGCACCGCGTCGGGGACGGCGTCGAGATTGGGCGGCGGATTCGCTCCCGGCCCGTCGTCGAGGTAATACCCGCCCGAAGACGATCCACCGCCTGCCGGCGCTGCCCTGGAGGGGCCGCGCGTCGGGACGCTCGAGCAGGCAGCGAGCGCCAGGACCATCAGCAGGGTCGGATAGCGGTACCGTTGCATCGTGTTCGCAGGTCGGATCGCAATACCGTTGAACGGGTTCGCGGCAATGCCGGGCAGAATCTACCATTGCGACGCGGCCCGGCCAACCGCTGCGCCGCAGCCGCGATCGTGGAGGTGTACGCGTGGGCACGTACGTATTCGCTTGGAATCCGAAACTCTGGGACTGGCCCGAGCTCGGACGCGAGCGCCGCCGGATCGCCGCGCGCGGCCACGTCGACATCGAATGGGCCTGCGGGCGCAGTCGCGCCATCGAGCCCGGATCGCGCGCCTTCTTCGTCCGCCTCGGGGTTCCGCCCAAGGGTCTGATCGGATCGGGGTACACGCTGTGCGAGCCCTGGGCCGACGTCCACTGGATCGCCGAAAAGGCGGCGCAGGGGGCGACGACGCACTACCTGAAGCTGAGACTCGAGTTCCTGGGCGAACTGCCGCTGATCGGGCTCGACGAGCTGACGCATCCCCCGTTCGGCCGCTTTCGCTGGGCGGTGCGCCAATCGGGTATGCGGATGCCGTCGTCGATCGCCGACGCGCTGGAACCGTGGTGGGAGGAGCGTGTCGCAGGCGTGAGGGCGGCGGCGGCGAGCGGTGCAAGGCGCGCCCGGCGGGCCGGCGCGGGCAGGTCGCCTGTGGACGCCGAGTGAGCGTCATGCCGGGGTAGCATTGCCGGTGCGGGCGATCGGTCCGGGTGCAGGCTGCCCACGCGCACGTCGAGACCCGAAAGCTGCGAGCGGAATTACCCATGAACAACATCGTCTTCGGCATCATCACCGGTGCGTTCGGCACCGCCTACTTCATTTACGGAAAGCGCCAGGCGCGATTCGTCCCGCTGATCGCGGGCATGCTGCTTTGCGTGTATCCGTACTTCGTCAGCAGCGTGCTCTGGCTGGCGCTCGTCGGCATCGCGCTGCTCGCCGCGCCGTTCCTGATCGACTTCTGACGCCGGAATGCCCGTGAGCCCGACGGGCCGCCCCGAGGGCGAACAGCGAAGTGCGCAGCACGAAGCCCTCCCCATCACCCCGACGGGCCTGCCCGAGGGCGAACAGCGAAGTGCGCAGCACGAAGCCAAGCCGGTGAGCGGCCGGTCGCTCGTCCGGGCGCTGTGGCGCGAATGGGCGCTCGTCGTCGCGGTCGCGACGACCGTCACGTTTCTGGTGGCCGGCAAGGATTGGCTCGCGGATTTCTCGAGCCGCGCGTGGTTCGCGCTGATGCTGGGCTGGCTGTTCGTCGCCATCATGACCTGCGCCTTCGCCGTCGTCCGCCATGCGGATGCGATCGCGTTGCGCATCGGCGAGCCCCTGGGCACGCTGGTGCTGACGCTCGCGATGAGCGGCATGGAAATGATGATGATCGCCTCGGTCATGTACACCGGCCAGGGCGGCGCCTCGCTCGCCCGGGACACGATGATGGCGATCGTCATGATCGTGCTGAACGGCCTGGTCGGTACCTGCCTGCTCGCGGGCGGAGTGCGCTATCACGAACAGACGTACAACCTCTCCGGCGCGAACGCATTCCTGGCCGTGCTCATCCCGCTGTCGGTTTTCGGCCTCGTCCTCCCGGAATTCACCGTGAGCACGCCGGGTCCGATGCACTCGCCGCGGCAGTCGGCATTCCTGATCGTCGTGTCGGTTGCGCTCTACGGCGTGTTCCTGGCGATCCAGACCCTCTGGCACCGCGACTATTTCGTGTCCCCGGAACCGGCCCCGGCCCCGGGCCACGATGCTGCCGCGCATCCGCAACGCGCGCAGTCCCTCGCCTGGAACGTCGTCCTGCTCCTCGCCTACGTCGTGCCGATCGTGCTGCTGTCGAAGCAGATCGCGTACCCGATCGACTACGGAATCAGCGGGCTGGGCGCGCCCCCCGCCGTCGGCGGATTGATCGTCGCGGTGCTGATCCTCGCGCCGGAATCGCTGGCGGCGGTGCGCGCCGCGCTCGGGAACCAGCTGCAGCGTTCGATCAACCTTGCGCTCGGCACGGCGCTGTCCACGATCAGCCTGACCATCCCCGCCGTGCTGGTGATCGGGCTCGTCACCGGGCGCACGATCATCCTCGGTCTCGGCGGTGTCGACATCCTGATGCTGGTGCTGACGCTCGTCGTCAGCATGCTCACGTTCGCGTTCCAGCGAACCAACGTCCTGCTGGGGGCCGTGCACATGTTGATGTTCTTCGCCTACCTGATGCTGGTCTTCGAGCGATGAAGCAGCCGATCGCCGGCTACCATCGCGACGACGAAGGATACCCGCCGGCGCATCCACAGCGGCGACACAGGGCGGCGTTGCATTTCGAAACCTCTGGGGTGGCGCACCACCCGCGCCAAAGCGAGTAACATGAATTCGGCCCGTCGTGCCGA
>DATGDG010000309.1:0-1697 GCA_035311025.1 Casimicrobiaceae bacterium | reverse complement strand
ACATGCTCGTCGTGCGCGGCGAGATCACGCCCGATCACGTCAAGCGGCTCCTGGGCGAGGCGGCGTCGCCCAACCAGGTGATCGCGCCCGAGATCACGACGCGGTTCTTCGAGCTGCCGCTGCGCGAAGCCCGCGAGGCGTTCGAGCGCATCTATTTCGAGCAGCTGCTGGGTCGCGAGCAGAGCAACATGAGCAAGGTGGCGGAGAAGGCGGGCCTCGAGCGCACCCACCTCTACCGCAAGCTGAAGCAGCTCAACATTCGGTTCTCGCGTCGCACCGACGACAGCGCCGCCTGACGCGGGCCGGCGCCCCGATCGTGACCACGGAGACCGCTTCCGCAGCAGGGCCAGTGCGCGCGCTGCCGCTCGTCGTCGGGGCGATCGGCGTCGTCTACGGCGACATCGGCACCAGCCCGCTGTACACGCTGCGCACGGCGTTCACCGGGCCCTACGGCCTCTCGCTGACGCAAGACAACGTCCTCGGTGTCCTGTCGGCGATCGTGTGGGCGCTGATGGTCGTCGTCACGCTCAAGTACATCGTGCTGATCATGCGCGCCGACAACCGCGGCGAAGGCGGCATCCTCGCGCTGACGGCGCTGGTCTCGCGAGGGGTGGCCGATCGCGCGCGCCTGCGGTGGTGGCTCGTGGGTCTCGGCATCTTCGGGGCGGCGATGTTCTACGGCGACGGCATGATTACGCCCGCGATCACCGTGCTGGGCGCCGTCGAGGGCCTGGGCGTCATCGCGCCGGCGATGCACCCGTTCATCGTTCCCGCCAGCGTGGCGATCCTGGTCGTCCTGTTCGCCGTCCAGCGTCGTGGAACGGCGAGCCTCGGCGCCGTGTTCGGGCCCGTGATGCTCGCGTGGTTCGTCGCGCTCGGCGTTCTCGGCGCGCTCGAGATCCTTCGCCATCCGGCCGTGCTCAGGGCGCTCGACCCGGTGTACGCGGCGAGGTTCGCCGCCGCCAATCCCTGGACCTCGTTCGTCGCGATGGGTGCCGTGGTCCTGGCGGTGACCGGCACCGAGGCGCTGTATGCGGACATGGGCCACTTCGGACGGAACCCGATCCGCCGGGCGTGGCTGTTCCTCGTGATGCCCGCGCTGCTGCTCAACTATTTCGGACAGGGCGCGCTGATCCTCGGGGACCCGTCGGCGATCCAGAACCCGTTCTACCTGCTGGCGCCGGAGTGGGGCCGCATGCCGCTGCTGCTGCTCGCCACCGCGGCCGCGATCATCGCGTCGCAGGCGGTGATCTCCGGCGCGTTCTCGCTGACCCGGGCGGCGATCCAGATGGGGTACTGCCCGCGGCTGACGATCGAGCACACGTCGGAGCGCACGATCGGGCAGATCTACGTTCCGTTCATCAACTGGATGCTGCTGGTCGCGATCATCACCCTGGTGCTGGGCTTTCGCACGTCGGACAACCTCGCCAGCGCCTACGGCATCGCGGTGACGATGGCGATGCTGATCGACTCGATCCTGATCTTCGTCGTCATGCGGCGCATCTGGCACTGGCCGAAGTGGGTTGCCGCTCTGGTGACGGCGCCGCTGCTCGCCGTCGACCTCACGTTCCTCGCGTCCAATTCGCTCAAGATCCCCGACGGCGGCTGGTCCCCGCTGCTGATCGGGGGCGTCGTGTTCACGCTGCTGACGACCTGGAAGCGCGGCCGCGCGATCCTGATGAAGCGCCTCGCCGAGG
>DATGDG010000308.1:0-5479 GCA_035311025.1 Casimicrobiaceae bacterium | reverse complement strand
CCGAGATCGCATCGTCGATGTTGCCGAAGAAATTCCGGATCGCCTTCTGGACGATCCTCGGCGCGTAGTCGACGTAAGCCTGGGCGATCGGCTTGACGAAGTGCCCGTCGACGACCTCGTGCACCTTGAACGACGCCCGGTTCATCGGCTCTAAGGGGTCGTCGTCGCGCACCGGCGTCGCGGCGCACCCGGCGAGCAGCGCGGCGACGCCGAGAGCGGCGAGGCCACGCGACAGCCATCGCGGTACGATCATTTGGCGCCTCCCGACGCCGCGGCCGGGGGCGACGCGCCTCCCGCCGCCCCTCCGCTCGCAGCCTTGTCGAACAGGAACTGCCCGATCAGTTTCTCGAGCACCAGCGCGGACTGCGTCCTCGCGATCTTGTCGCCGTTGGCGAGCATCTTGGTGTCACCTCCGGTGTCGAGACCGATGTAGACCTCGCCGAGCAGGCCCGAGGTCAGGACCGAAGCGATCGTGTCCTTGCTGAACTCGTAGCCGCGGTCGACGCGCATCGTCACGAGCGCCTGGTAGGTCTTGGGGTCGAGCTTGATGCCTTCGACGCGCCCGACGACGACGCCTGCGGCCTTCACCGGCGCCCGCAGCTTGAGGCTGCCGATGTTGTCGAACTCGGCGGTCAGGACGTAGCCCCCGTCGTTGCTCACCGTCAGCAGGTTGCCGACCTTGAGCGACAGGAAGAGGATCGCGCCGATCCCGAGGGTCACGAATATCCCGACCCAGAGGTCGAGGGTCGAGCGGTTCATACGCCGAGTCCCCTGAACATGAACGAGGTCAGAACGAAATCCAGTGCGAGGATCGACAGCGAGCTCGCGACGACCGTGCGCGTCGTCGCCGTCGACACGCCTTCGGCCGTCGGGCGCGCGTTGTAGCCCTCGAACACCGCGATCAGGCTGACCGCAATTCCAAAAACGACGCTCTTGATGATGCCGTTGACGATGTCGTAACGGAAATCGACCGCCGCCTGCATGTTGCCCCAGAATGAGCCGGCATCGATGCCGATCAGGCGCACGCCGACGAGGTACGCGCCAAAGATGCCGAGCGTCGAGAAGAGCGCGGCCAGCAGCGGCATCGACAGGATGCCGCCGAAGAAGCGTGGCGCCACGACGCGCGCCAGCGGATCGACCGCCATCATTTCCATCGCGGACAGCTGCTCGGTCGTCTTCATCAGGCCGATCTCCGCGGTGATCGCGCTGCCCGCGCGGCTCGCGAACAGCAGACCGGCGACGACCGGGCCGAGTTCCCGCACCAGCGACAGCGCGACCAGCACGCCCAGGGACTCGTTCGCGCCGTAACGGGTCAGCACGTCGTAGCCCTGGAGTGCGAGCACCATGCCGACGAACAGCCCCGACACCAGGATGATGACCAGCGACAGGACGCCCGAGAAATAGATTTCCCGGAGGGTCAGCTGCAGCCGGTGCAGCGCCGCCGGTGCGTGCATGAGCACGGCGAGCGAAAAGCGCGCGGCAAAACCGAGGCGCTCGACCGAACTGAGGGTCGCCCGTCCGACGCGCCGCAGCGCCGAGGCGACGGCGCTAGCCTGCACGGGCGAATTCCTCGGCCAGCGGGCGCGCGGGATAGTGGAAAGGCACCGGACCGTCCGGCGCGCCGTCGACGAACTGGCGCACGAATGCCTCGGAGGACGCGCGCACCTCGGCCGGCGTCCCCTGCGCGACGATGCGGCCTTCCGAGACGAAGTAGATGTAGTCGACGATCTTCAGCGATTCGTAGATGTCGTGCGTTACCACCACCGACGTGATGCCCAGCGCGTCATTGAGCTTGCGTATCAGCTGACCGACGACACCCAGCGAGATCGGGTCCAGCCCCGCGAACGGCTCGTCGTACATCACCAGCATCGGATCGAGCGCGATCGCCCGCGCCAGCGCCACCCGGCGCGCCATGCCGCCCGACAGCTCGGAGGGCCGCAGTTGCGCCGCTCCGCGCAGCCCGACCGCGTTGAGCTTCATCAGCACGAGGTCGTGGATCAGCTCGTCGGGGAGCGCGGTGTGCTCGCGCATCGGGAACGCGACGTTCTCGAACACCGACAGATCGGTGAACAGCGCCCCGAACTGGAACAGCATGCCGATCTTGCGGCGCATCGCGAACAGCCCGTCGCGGTCGAGCGCAGCGATATCCTGCCCGGCGACGGTGATCCTGCCCTGCTGCAACCGGAGCTGGCCGCCGATCAGGCGCAGGATGGTCGTCTTGCCGCAGCCCGATCCGCCCATGATCGCGACGACCTTGCCGCGCGGAATCACCATGTCGATGCCGCGGAGCACCGGGTTGCGCCGGTCGTAGCCGAACGAAACTCCGGCCAGTTCGACCGCGATCTCGGTGGGGCACGTCGGTGCGGCGACGGTGGCGCTGGCAGCGGGCATGGGGATGGAAGCGACGCGGGACGTGGATTGTAGCCGGTGGCCCGCGGGACCCGCAATGACCGCGGGTCATTTAGGTGAGCGGTTCATCGCCGCCCGGCGCACGCCGAAGCGGGCAGCCGGAAGTGGGCGCGCCTGGGGGGTCACGCCCCTTCGAGCAGGCGTTTCTCGGCGCGGGCGAGGTCGGCAGGTCGGCCGAGGAGCACGACGGCGTCGCCTGCGCCGAAGCGGAAATCGCCCTCGGGCTTGACCGACCGGGAGCCCTGCCTGCGCACGCCGGTCACCTCGACCGACGCGTCGATCGCCAGATCGTCGAGCGCGCGGCCGACCGCGTGCGCCCGCTCGCCCAGCACGATCGTGTGCAGGCGCGGCTGGAGGTTCTCGGCCGCGTCGGCCGCGTCGGTCGCGCCGCGGAAGAAACCGCGGAACAGGTCGTAGCGCTCTTCGCGGATCGCCCGGATGCGCTTCAGCACGCGATTGAGAGGCACGCCCAGCACCAGCAGCGAATGCGACGCGAGCATCAGGCTGCCCTCGAGCACTTCCGGAATGACCTCGGTTGCCCCGGCCTTGCGCAGCCGGTCGAGCTCGCTGTCGTCGACCGTGCGCACGATGACCGGCAGGTCGGGCCTCAGCTGCTGGACGTGATGGAGGATCTTGAGCGCGATCGGCGTGTCGGCGAAGGTGATCACCAGGGCCCGCGCCTTGAGGATGCCCGCCGACACGAGGGTCTCGCGCCGGCTGGCATCGCCGTAGACGACGGTCACGCTGTCCGCGGCCTCGCGCACGCGCTGGGGGTCCGAGTCCAGCGCAAGGTACGCGATGTCCTCGCGCTCGAGCAGCCGCGCCAGGTTCTGGCCGCTGCGGCCGAAGCCGCAGATCACGACGTGATCCTGCCGCGCCATCGTCCGCGCCGCGACGTGCGTCAGCTCGGCGGCGCGCGCCAGCCAGTCGTTGGCGGTCAGCCTGCGCACCCATTTCTCCGCGCGCTGGATCAGGATCGGCGCGATCAGCATCGAGACGATCATCGACGCCAGCACCGCCTGCGTGAACTCTCTCGACAGCAATCCGTAGTCGGTCGCGAGCGCCAGCAACACCAGCGCGAACTCGCCGGCCTGCGCGAGATAGAAGCCGGTACGCAGCGCCGTGGGCAGCGGCGCGCCGAACGCCCGCGCAAGAACGACGATCAGGAGCAGCTTGGCCGCGACGGGAACGACCAGCAGCAGCAGCACGAGCGACGCATTCTCGGAGACCGTCCGCAGGTCGAGCATCATGCCGATGGTGATGAAGAACAGCCCCAGCAGGACATCGCGAAACGGCTTGATGTCCTCCTCGACCTGGTAGCGGAACTCGGTTTCGGAGATCAGCATGCCGGCGAGGAATGCGCCCAGGGCCAGCGACAGGCCCGCGATCTGGGTCAGCGCCGCCATGCCCAGCGTCACCAGCAGGACGTTCAACACGAAGAGCTCGGACGAGCGCTGGTGCGCGACGACACGGAACCACCTGCGCATCGGTTCCTGTCCGAGGAACAGGATCAACGACAGCGCGACGGCGGCCTTGAGCAGGGCGCCGGCCAGTGCGGCGACGTCACCGCCCCCCGCGCTCGCGAGTGCCGGAATGAGGATCAGGAAGGCGACGACGGCAAGATCCTGGAACAGCAGGATGCCCATCGCGTCGCGACCGTGCATCGTGCTGAGCTCCATGCGCTCGGCGAGCATCTTCGACACGATCGCCGTCGAGCTCATCGCCAGCGCGCCGCCGAGGACGATGCCGGCCCGCCAGCCATAGCCCAGCAGATGAATGCAGACCAGGCCGCCCGCCGTGGTGATGACGACCTGTGCGAGCCCGAGCCCGAACACGGCGCGCCGCATCGACCGCAGCTGCGCCAGACTGAACTCGAGGCCGATCGAGAACATCAGGAACACGATCCCGAACTCGGCGAGGCCCCGGGTCACCTCGTCGTCGGGAACGACGCCCAGCGCATGGGGCCCGAGCGCGACGCCCACGACCAGGTAGCCGAGGATCGGCGGGAGCCGGGCGATCCGGCATGCGGCCACGATCACGACCGAGGCCGCCAGAAGGATCAGGATCAGGAGCAGCGTCTGCGACATCGCGTCGTGATATCGGTGAGCGCGTGAACGTTAACACGGCGGCAGTCGGGGCCAGGCGGGCTGCGACCCCGGCGTTATACTTGGTCCGATGACGGCCCACGCGGGCGCGCACAACTGAATGCGCAACAGCCCCCTCCCCTCGGTCGACGCTGCGCGTGCGCTGGCGCTCGCGCGCGACGTGCTCGACACGGAGGCGCGCGCGATCTCGGCGCTCTCCGCGCGGCTGGGTGACCCGTTCGTCGCCGCGGTCGAGCTGATGCTGGGCTGTGCCGGCCGGGTCGTGGTCTCGGGCATCGGGAAGTCGGGCCACGTCGCGCGCAAGCTCGCGGCGACGCTGGCCTCGACCGGCACGCCGGCTTTCTTCGTGCATCCGGCCGAAGCGGCCCACGGCGACCTGGGCATGATCACCGCCGACGACGTCGTCGTCATGCTCTCCAATTCGGGAGAGACCGACGAGCTCGTGATGCTGACGCCCCACCTGAAGCTCCGCGGGGCGCGCCTGATCGCCGTGACGGGCAGCCGCGCGAGCTCGCTCGCGCAGGCTTCGGACGTCCATCTCGACGCCGCCGTCGACACCGAGGCGTGCCCGCTCGGCGTCGCGCCGACCGCGAGCACGACGGCGGCCCTCGCCCTCGGCGATGCACTGGCGCTCGCGGTGCTCGATGCGCGCGGCTTCTCGGTCGAGGATTTCGCGCGCTCGCACCCAGGAGGCTCGCTGGGGAGGCGGCTGCTGACCCGTGTCGCCGACGTCATGCGCACGGGTGCCGCGGTGCCCAGCGTGCGCGAGGACGCGACGCTCGCCGCCGCGATCGTCGAGATGAGCGGCAAGGGCATGGGCATGACGGTCGTCGTCGGCAACGGCGACCGCGTCGTCGGGATCTTCACCGACGGCGACCTCCGGCGTGCGCTGTCGCGCGGCAGCGACGTGATGCAAAGCGGCGTCGCCGCGCTGATGACGCGCTCGCCGCGCACGATCGAGCCGG
>DATGDG010000307.1:0-1841 GCA_035311025.1 Casimicrobiaceae bacterium | reverse complement strand
GCGGCCACGCCGAGCAGCGCGCCGATCGTGACAACGCCGGTTCCGCCGATGCCGGTGACCAGGATGCCGTAGGGCGCTGCACACGAGGCGAGCGCAGGCTCGGGCAGGTGCGAGAAGTCGACGGCGTCGGCTCTTTTCGGCTTGCGCAGCTGTCCGCCTTCGATGGTGACGAAACTCGGGCAGAAGCCGTTGACGCACGAATAGTCCTTGTTGCACGAGGACTGGTCGATCGTGCGCTTGCGGCCGAACTCGGTCTCGACCGGGGCGACCGACACGCAATTCGACTTGACGCCGCAATCGCCGCAACCCTCGCAGACCAGCTCGTTGATGAACACGCGCTTGGCCGGGTCGGGGAACTTGCCGCGCTTGCGGCGGCGACGCTTCTCGGCCGCGCAGGTCTGGTCGTAGAGCAGGATCGTGGTGCCGGCCACCTCGCGCAGCGATTTCTGCACGGCGTCGAGCTCGGAACGGTGGTGGATCTCGATGCCCGTGGCGAAATAGCCCTGCGGATACTTGTGCGGCTCGTCGCTGACGACGACGATCTTGGTCACGCCTTCGGCGGCGCACTGGCGCGCGATGTCGCCGGGGGAGATCGGGCCGTCGACCGGCTGGCCGCCCGTCATCGCGACCGCGTCGTTGTAGAGGATCTTGTAGGTGATGTTGACGCCCGCGGCCACCGCGGCGCGGATCGCGAGGATGCCGCTGTGGTAGTAGGTGCCGTCGCCAAGGTTGGCGAAGATGTGCTTTTCCTCGGTGAACGGGGCCTGGCCGATCCAGGGAGCGCCTTCGCCACCCATGTGGGTGAACGTCGACGTCTTGCGGTCCATCCACAGTGCCATCACGTGGCATCCGATGCCCGCCGTCGCGCGGCTGCCGGCGGGGACGTTGGTCGACGTGTTGTGCGGGCAGCCCGAGCAGAAGTAGGGGACTCGCGCGAGGCTGATCTTGGGCTTCGCCAGGGCGCGTTCCTTCTGGTTGATGAAGTCGACGCGTTCCAGGATGCGTTCGGCGTGCTTCGGATGCAGGTCGAGACGCGCGATGCGCTGCGCGATGACCCGCGCGATCATCGCCGGCGTGAGCTCGGCATGCGGCGGCAGCAGCCAGTCGCCGTGCGGGCGCACCCATTCGCCTTTTTCGTCGAACTTGCCGACGACGCGCGGGCGGACGTCGTCGCGCCAGTTGTAGAGCTGCTCCTTCAGCTGGTATTCGACGATCTGGCGCTTCTCCTCGACGACCAGGATCTCGTCGAGGCCCTCGGCGAAATGCCGCACCCCTTCCGGTTCCAGCGGCCAGGGCATCGCGACCTTGAACACCCGGATGCCGATCTCGGCCGCCTCGGTCTCGCTGATGCCCAGGTCCTCGAGGGCCTGGCGCACGTCGAGATAGCTCTTGCCGCTGGTGATGATCCCGAGGCGCGGCCTGGGCGAATCGAGGACGATGCGATTCAGGTTGTTGACGCGGCAGTAGTGCAGGGCCGCGTAGATCTTGTAGTCGTGCATCCGCGCCTCGGTCGCGAGGAACGGATCGGGCCAGCGGATCGACAGCCCGGTGGGCGGCAGCGGGAATTCGTCGGGGACGATGATCCTGACGTGCTTCGCATCCGCATCGACCGACGCCGAGCTCTCGACGGTGTCGGAGACGCATTTGAACCCGACCCAGCATCCCGAGTAGCGGCTCATCGCGAAGCCGTGCAGGCCGAGGTCGAGGATGTCCTGCACCGACGACGGATAGAGCACCGGCATCATCGCGGCCGAGAACTGGTGGTCCGACTGGTGGGGCAGCGTCGACGACTTGGCGGCGTGGTCGTCGCCGGCCAGCACCAGCACGCCGCCGTGCTTCGA
>DATGDG010000306.1:0-7032 GCA_035311025.1 Casimicrobiaceae bacterium | reverse complement strand
GCACCCAGCCTGCCGTACTCCTTCGGGTTCTTCAGGAAGTCGATGACCTCGTGCAGTTCCTGCTTGGCCTCGGTCGCCCCGGCGACGTCGTCGAAGGTGACGCTGGTGTCCTTCTCGACGTAGACCTTGGCGCGGCTCTTGCCGATCGACATCAGGCCGGTTGCCCCCATCTTCTCGGCGAAGCGGCGATAGAGGAGGAACCAGATCGCGAAGAACACCGCCGCGGGCGCGACCCACGACAGCAGCGTCGTGAACGCGTTCGACTCCGACCCACCCGTCACCTCGATCCCAGAGTCCTTCAGCATTTCCGCCAGCGGGAGATCGACGCGGGTGGTGACGAACTGCGTCTTGCCGTTCTGCGGGGTCTTGAAATAGCCGAGGATGTGGTCCTTGGTGACGACGATCCGGCTCACCTCGTGCTCGGCGACCAGCTTCTCGAAGGTGCTGTAGGGCACCTCCTCGGTCTGTCTGGCCTGGCTGATGAACTGCTGCGCGAACAGCACGCCGAGGATCGCGGCGAGCAGGTACCAGGCGTTGAGCTTGTGGGTCTTGTTCATCGCAAGCGAAAGGTCAGGTCAGTGACGCCGCGGCACGCGGCGGGACCACTTGCGAATGGTCGCACGTTTGCCGTGCCCGGAGGTTGAGGAGGATCAACCCCCGACGGTGGCGCCGAGGATCCTGCCCATGCCGTAGGTGACGGCAGCGGCGGCGAGGCCGACGGCGACCTGCCGCAGTCCCGCGAACCCTGCGCCGCGGCCGGTGAACAGCGTCGTCGCGACGCCGATCGCGAACAGCGCCATCGCACTCGCGGCCGCGCTCGTCGCGACGCCGGCGATGCCGCCCATGAAGAAAAAGGGCGCCACCGGGACGATCGCACCGACGATGAACACGCCGAACGAGGACAGCGCCGCCGCCCACGGCGATCCGCCGAGATCGTCGGGGTCGATGCCGAGTTCCTCGCGGGCCAGCGTGTCGAGCGCAGTCTCGCGGTTGGCCATGACCTGCTCGGCGGTGCTGCGCGCCTGGTCCTCCGACAATCCCTTCGCGCGGTAGATCAGGACGAGCTCCTCCTTCTCCTCGTCGGGCACCTGCGCGAGTTCGTCGGCCTCGGCCGCAATCTCCTTCGCGTACAGCTCGCGGGCATTCTGCACCGACAGCCATTCGCCCATCGCCATCGAGCAGGCGCCGGCGATCAGGCCGGCCAGTCCCGTCAGCAGCACCGTGCGCTCCGAGAACGCAGCACCCGCGACACCCATGACCAGGCTCAGGTTGGACACGAGGCCGTCGTTCGCGCCCAGAACCGCGGCGCGCAGCGCGTTGCCGCCGCCCGAGCCGTGGCGGCCTTCGAGGCGCGCGTAGACCGCACCGTTCCATCCGCTGCGCCGGCCCGAGGAAAGGGCGCTCAGCAGGCGCGCGTGCGAGCGCTCCTGCGCCGGCATCTTCGTATCGCGGGTCTCCGGCTGATCATCGTAGATGCCGCGGTCCACCTGCTCGAGCGAGGCCGCCAGCGGCAGGACAGCGGCGGCACCAAAGCGCCCGGCAAGCCAGATCAGGACGCGCGTGCGCCAGCCGGGCCGCGCTGCAGGTGCGGCGGCGCCGACGGCGGCGAGCTTCCTGCGCCAGAATTCGGCATGCCGCTGCTCGACCGCGGCGAGCTGGCGGTAGACCTCGGCGAGCTTCGCGTCGGGCTCGTGCGCGGCCATGGCCAGATACAGGGCGGCGCTGTCGATTTCACCCTGGAGGTTGGCGCGAAGGCGGCGCAGGTCAGGGCGGTCGGTCATCGGGTCCAGGTCAAGTGTCTGCCCTTCGGGCAGGCTTCGGAGGGATTCGCATCATCACCGTGCCGGAATATTCCACCTTTTCAAGCAGCGCAGGTTGCCGGAGAATGGCTGTTCGGGGTGTCGTCGGGGAGGGCGAAGATGAACTCGAGAATTCTGATTGCAGCGATTGCCACCGGATTGGCGCTGTCTGCCTGCGCAGCGATGCAACCCGGGCAGCCGGTGGGTCCGCCGTCCGGATGTTCTCCGACCGGGGCCGAGTGCGCCGTGTACGTCGACGTGTCGGACTGCACCCACGTCGCGTTCGATCCCGACGCGCTGGACGTCAAGGACGGAGCGCGCGTCATCCACTGGCGGATTCGCCAGGGGCTGGGCACCTACAGATTCGCTCCGTCAGGCATCATCATCAAGGACACGTATCCCGGGCAGGAATTCAATGGAGGCAGGCCCGTCGAAAGCGACAACGGATATCTGCTCAACGACAAGAATTCGATCCCCGGCAAGCACATCTACAGGTACGGCGTCGATCTGATGCACGGGAGCCAGGCCTGTCCGCGCTTCGATCCGACAATCGTCAACCAGAGGTGAGCCGGTCGCCGCGCGGACCGGGGCGCAATTACGTCGCTGCGGCGTCGAGCCACGCGCGCACTGCGGCCATCGCCGACGCGTAATCCATCGCCCGTCCGGCCGCTTCGGCGGCGGCGTAGGTCGCCGCGTCGAGGGCGGCGCGCGCCTTGGCGATCAGCGGCATGAGGAATGCGTCGTCGGTGGGGTCGCGATGGATGCCGCTGACGGCGGCCTGCCGTTCCGCGGCGCCGAAGAAGCGCGCCGCGTCTTCCCAGTCGCCGCGTGCGGCGGCGAGCCCCGAGCTCACCTCGATCACGCTCTGGCCGGTGGGCTTGAGATCCAGTTCGTCGCAGATCGCGATCACTTCGAGCAGCATTTCGCGCGCCCGGTCGGCCGCGTCGCGCCCGATCGCGACCATCGCAAGGTTGAGCAGGCTGAACGACGCGACGTCGGGCATCTTCCGGCCGATTTCGAGGACCTCGCGATAGAGGGGCTCCGCGGTTTCGAGATCGCCCTCCATCCGCGCGATCTGGGCGACGGAATTGAGCGCTGCCGCGATCTCGCGCGGATCTCCCGATTCGCGCGCCATGACGAGCGCTTCGTCGAGATAGCCGCGTGCCTCGGCGAGGTCACCGATGCCCATGCAGGCGAGCCCGAGGGGCTGCAACAGGTAGGCGATGCGCTGCCTGTCGCCGAGGGCGCGTGCGACGGCGAGGCTCTCGACCAGATGCAGCTTTGCTTCGGCATAGCGCCCCATGTAGGCGGCGATCTGGCCGGCATCGTTGAGCGCCGACACGCGTGCCGGCGTCGGGTCCTGCGCGCTCGGACGCTGCAATGCCTCCATCGTCGTCCGGTAGCCGAGACCGAGCAGGCCACGGTCGAACCAGTAGCGCCGGACCGCGGACATCAGGCGCATCCCGAGCTCGCCGCCGCCGGGCGCGTGATCACAGTAGCGGTGCGCCGCGAACAGGTTCTCGCGCTCCGCGTCGAGGCGAGCGAGCCAGGTCGCCTGCTCGGGGCCGACCAGGTTCGGGCGCCCCGCCTCGAACAGCGCCAGGTACCACTCGAGGTGGCGCATGCGCAGGTCCTCCTCCTCGCCGGACTCCCGGAGCTGCTCGGCCGCATACTCGCGGATGGTCTCGAGGAAGCGGTAGCGGCTGTCATCCGCGTCCGGCGCCACGAGTGATTTCTCGATCAGCCGCGTGAGCAGGTCGAGGACATCGTTTTCCTCGACATCACCGCCGCTGCCGACGGTTTCGGCAGCCTCGAGCGTCCATCCGCCGGCGAAGACCGAAAGGCGGCGGAACAGCGCGCGCTCCGGCGGCGTCAGCAGGTCGTGGCTCCAGTCGATCAGCGCCCGCAACGTCTGCTGGCGCTTGAGGGCCGTGCGGTCGCCCCCGGTCAGCAACTTGAAGCGGTCGTTGAGCCGCGCTGCGATCCGATCCACCGGCAGGCCGCGCGCGCGCGCCGCCGCCAGTTCGATCGCGAGTGGAATGCCGTCGAGCCGCCGGCAGATCTCGGTGACCGCCGCCGCGTTGTCCTCGTCGAGATGGAACGCCGGGTCGGCAGCGGCCGCACGATCGACGAACAGGCGGATCGCATCGATTTTCTGCAACTCCGAAAGCGCCGGAGTCGCGTCGGAGTCCGGAAGCGACAGCGTCGGCAGCTGCAGCGTCGTTTCGCCTGCGATGCGCAGCGCTTCGCGGCTGGTGGCGAGAATCCTGACCTGCGCACCGGCCTGCAGCAGGGCTTTCGCCAGGTGCGCGCAGGCGCCGATCAGGTGTTCACAGTTGTCGAGGATGATCAGCAGATGGCGGTCGGCGACGTGCTTCGCCAGCGTCTCCTGTACCGCGCGTCCTGCATCCTCCTTCACCCCAAGCGCCGAGGCGACACTCAAGGGAACCAGGCGCTCGTCGGCGATCGATGCGAGCTCGACCAGCCAGACGCCGTCCGGGAACGCCTCGAGAACCTCTGCGGCGATCTGCAGCGACAGGCGCGACTTCCCGAGGCCGCCGACGCCGAGCAGCGTGAGCAGGCGGGTGCGCGAGAGCAGGTCGCGAGCCTGCGCGAGCTCGCGTTCGCGCCCGACGAAGGACGTCAGTTGCTGCGGAAGATTGTTCGGCGCCGCCTCGAGCGATCGCAGCGGCGGAAAATCGGCCCGCAGCTTCGGATGCAGCAGCTGGTACACGTGCTCGGGACTCGTCAGGTCGCGCAGCCGCACGCGGCCCAGGTCGCGCAGTTCGATCCCGGTCGGGTGTTCCCCGATCAGCGTCGCGACGGCTCCCGACAGCAATACCTGGCCGCCGTGGGCGGCGGCCATGATGCGCGCGGCACGGTTTACCGCCGTGCCGAAATAATCGTTGTCGCGGCGCTCGCTGATCCCCGCGTGCATGCCGCAGCGCACCAGCAACTGCAGGCCGTTCGTCGCCTGGGGCTCGCTCAGTGCACATTGCATCTGGATCGTCGCGCGGACCGCATCGAGGGGGTCGTCGAATACGGCGTGCATCCCATCGCCGGTCATCTTGACCACGCGGCCGTGATGATTCTCCACGGCGTCGCGGGCGATGGCGTCGTGGCGCGCGAGCGACGCGCGCATTCGCTCGGGTTCCTCCTCCCAGAGACGGGTGCTGCCCTGGATGTCGGTGAAGAGGTAGGTTGCGACTGCGGAATGCTCGGACAACGGACTCCCCATGCGACAAAGGCCGCAGCGCGAACTTTACGGCAGCGGCCGGCACCTATCCAGCAGCGGGCTGACCGCGCCGATCGACCTTCAGGGGGCGCCGCGAGGCGCAATCTGGTAAGATTTCACCTTGGTTCAGGGGTCCGACGGCGCCATTCCGGCGCTCTCCGGCACCGCATTCCCGGACGCCGCCGATGCCGACGCGGACCTGTTCCGGCTGGCAGGTATTGCGCCCGTAGCTCAACTGGATAGAGCACCGGCCTTCTAAGCCGGCGGTTACAGGTTCGATTCCTGTCGGGCGTGCCCAAATGCGTCGCGGCGCAGCAGTCTACTGCGCTGTGCAGAAGTTCAGTGGTGGCGGTAGCTCAACGGTAGAGTCCCGGATTGTGATTCCGGCTGTTGTGGGTTCGAATCCCATCCGCCACCCCATCGCCTCGCAGATCAGGCCGCCTTCGCTCGCCGCTTGGCGAGCAGCACGTCGAGCGCGACGCGAAACCTAGAGCTTGGCAATCATTGATTTCCCGAAAGGGTCCCTTCCTCCATCTGGTCGGCACCCAGATGATTGCGATGTTCGGCGCGACGCGTGCGCAGCGGTGCCGGCGTTCAGGGACCTGTTCGCCGATACCCGCTTCGCGTTCCGGCGCCTGATTCCGACGAATTCAAGCGTCTTCACTGTCGAGGCAGTCGCCGCGAGGCGGGTCGCTACGGAGCTGGCACGTGTGTTAGATAGACCCCGGCCCAGCCAGTCTCCTCGCTCCCCATCGTCACGTTGACGACCAGCGAGTTGCCACGGAAGCCGTCGCGTTCGAGGCCCATCTCCGTGACGAGCAGGCTGTTGCCCAGGTCATCGACCGCCTCGGGGTCGATCAGGGCGCCGTCCATTCCAGTCACGACCAGGGTCGCGACCGGCGACTGGCCGGGGCCCTTCCGCAGGTAGATGCCGTCCACCGGCTTGACGTAGACGTTGGTCACGGGGTCGAGGCTCGCGGTCCTCGCCTTGAACGCGGCATCGAAGGTGGCGTCGGTGAGGCTTCCGTCCGCCATCCCGGAAACCGCCACGAACGAGGCCGATCGCCACCTCGCCGGCTCGCCATCGTCGCCCTCGCCGCCCTCGGCCATTCCCGGCACCATCCCCGAATAGTTCCAGTACACGAAATCGTCATAGCCGCTGCCCGTCACCGCGACCACCCGGGTCTGGCGCGTCCGGGTGTCGTAGACGAAGAAGCCCTGGTGCACCGGGACCTCTCGCTCCTGATAGCAGGCGACACCGTAGTTGGGATCGGAGGTGTCGTTGCAGACGCTCCCCGGATCGCCGATCACTTCGTGCGTTACGGAGTCGACAACGAGGGCCTGGTTGCAGTAAGCGATGCGGTCCTTGTTGCCTTCCTTAGGGCAGTACAGCCGCACGGTCTTCATCGCCGTGCCCCAGGCGCCCCAGAACGCCACGAAGCGACCGTCGAAGGAAACGCCTTCGCCCAGCCGGTTGAAGGTGCTGCCCTTGGGCGCCCCGGGGACCTGCGATCCGATGCTGACGAGCGTCGTGAGCGGGGGGCTGCTTCCGGTGAGCGGGGCCAGGTAGATCCCACCCATCGTCGGCGCGTCCTCGTTGTCGAATCCTGCGAATACCGCCTGGTCGTTGGCTGCACTGGGCGGGGCAGTCGATCCGAAGATCGTGTTCGTGCCCGGGATCCTGGTATCGACGTTATTGGCGATCAGGATCACCGGCGCGATGCCGCCGGCCGGCGCGAGCATCCCGCCGTCGGGATTCGGGATCGCAGCAGCGGTCAGGTCGCGGTAGTACACGCCGGTCCTGCCGATGCCTGAGGCTGTGTAGTTGCCCTTGAAGACGATCGTGCTCGTTCCGGTCACTGCGGGGGCGCCCGGGAAGACGTCGAAGAACGTGCCCGCGGAGGCGTCTGGAACCTGGAAGAACGAGAACCCGGCAACGGACCCCAGCTTGCTCGCGCCGGTAACCAGCGGCCCGAAGGGATTCGTGTAGATGCCCGT
>DATGDG010000305.1:0-3221 GCA_035311025.1 Casimicrobiaceae bacterium | reverse complement strand
GAGATGGATGAAAAGACCCCGCCGCGCCGCGCGGCGATCACGGCGCTGGCCACCGGACTTGCCGCCGGCGCCCTGGCTTCCGGTGTCCGGGCGGCCGACGCCCCGCGCCGCGACCGTGTCGTCATGCAGGTGAGCCAGGCGGACAACGCGCGCTGGGAACTCGCCCTCAACAATGCGGAGAACCTGCAGGAGGCACTTGGCGCGAACAACGTCGACATCGAGATCGTCGCCTACGGGCCGGGCATCAAGATGCTGGAATTGCAGTCGACTTCGGGCAACCGGATCGCCGACGCCATCAAGCGGGGGGTCAAGTTCTCGGCCTGCGAGGTCACGATGCGCAAAGCCAAGCTCACGAAGGCCGACATGCTCGATAACATCGGCTACGTTCCCGGCGGCGTGGTCGAGCTCATGCGGCGCCAGCAGGAAGGCTGGGCATACATCAAGCCGTAGCGTGCGCCGCAGCTGCGCCGGGATCCGTCGGCGCGCGGCTGGTCGGAAGACCGACCCCGTGCTGGCCGGCCCGTGCGCCGCGGGCGGTGAAGTGGAGCGGGTGAAGGGAATCGAACCCTCGTATGCAGCTTGGGAAGCTGCCGTTCTGCCATTGAACTACACCCGCGCAGGGATTCCGGGCCGCGTCCCCCGCTGACGCGGGGCCGGAGCGCGGCCAACCGCGCCCGCGCTTCTACTGCGCAGGACCCGGCTGCGCCATTCTAGCGCAGCGTCGTAGGCGGGTTGTTTCCGAATGTGTCGGCCGCGTGGGGTCCGCCGCAATCATCTACAATTCAGGCACTTGCCGACCCATCGAGCCGGTCGCGCGGAAACATCACCGGCGCTGCGCGGTCAGATCCACTTGCGCCTGCGACGCCGAGAGCGGCGTCCGCCTGCAGATCCTCGGCGTCCTGGAGAAATGGGAACATGACACGACCGCAGCGCGTCCTGATCGTTGCTGCCCTCGCCCTGATCGCGATCGGCGCAGGCGCCTGGCTGTGGCGCGAGCCGTCGGGCTCGCAGGGCTCGCGAGCCGCACACCGTCCGGACCCCGCTGTTCCGGTGACGGCGGCGGCGGTCGTCCGCAAGACCGTCCCGGTGAGGCTGCGCGCGATCGGCAACATCGAGCCTTACACGACGGTCGCGATCAAGGCGCGCGTCGACGGCCAGATCGATGCGGTCAGGTTCTCCGAAGGCGACGAGGTCGTGAAAGGCGCTACGCTGTTCGAGCTCGACCGCCGGCCGTTCGAGGCGCAGCTTGCGCAGGCGCAGGCGACGCTGCTCAAGGATCGCGCGACCCTCGACAATGCGCGCGAGCAGGAGAAGCGATACAAGGACCTGCTGCAAAAGAAATTCATCTCGCCCGACGCCTATGGCCAGGTGCGCACCAACGCCGAAACGGCAGCCGCACAGGTTGGCGCCGACGAAGCGGCGATCCAGGGCATACGGCTGCAGATCGACTATTGCACGATCCGCGCGCCGATCACCGGCTACGCCGGCAAGATCATGATCCAGCAGGGCAACCTGGTGAAGGCCAACGACACGAATGCGCTGGTCGTGATCAACCAGGTCAGGCCGATCTATGCGTCGTTCTCGGTGCCCGAGCAGGACCTCGACGCGGTGCGGCGCTACGAGGCGGACGGCGAGCTGCAGGTGACCGCCGCCCTGCCCAAGTCGACGCACCCGCCGCTCGCCGGCAAAGTGACGTTCATCGACAATACGACCGACGTCACGACCGGAACGATCAAGCTCAGGGCCGAGTTCCCGAACGCCGACAAGGCGCTGTGGCCTGGCCAGTTCGTCGACGTCGTGCTGACGCTGACGCAGCAGAAGGATGCGGTCGTGATGCCGGCGAACGCAGTCCAGAACGGGCCGGACGGCCAGTACGTGTTCGTCGTGAAGCCCGATCACAGTGTCGAGCTGCGCAACGTGAAGATCGCGCGAACTGAAGGCGACGACGCGGTCGTCGCCTCGGGCGTGGTCCCGGGCGACACCGTGGTGACCACCGGACAGCTGCGTCTCGCGCCCGGGATCCGCGTGAAGCTCGACACCGGGAAGAGCGCGTGAACCCCTCCGCGGTGTTCGTCCGCCGGCCGGTGATGACGCTGCTGCTGATGATCGGCTTCGTGATCTTCGGTCTCGCCGGCTATCGCCTGCTGCCGGTGAACGCGCTGCCGAACGTCGATTTCCCGACGATCCAGGTCCAGGCGCAGCTTCCCGGGGCCAGCCCCGAGACCATGGCCTCCGCGGTCGCGACGCCGCTCGAAAAGCAGTTCTCGACGATCGCAGGCATCGACTCGATGACGTCGGTGTCGAACAACGGGCTGACGACGATCGTCATCCAGTTCTCGCTCGACCGGAACATCGACGCTGCCGCGCAGGACGTCCAGTCGGCGATCGCTGCGGCGGGGCGCACGCTGCCGGCGTCGATGCCCTCGCCGCCGACGCAGCGCAAGGTGAACCCGGCGGATTTCGCGATCCTGCTGCTCGCGCTCACCTCCGACAGCCAGCCGCTGTCGACGGTCGACGACTACGCCGAGAACAACCTCGCGCAGAGGATCTCGACCATCAGCGGAGTCGCCCAGGTGCTGGTGTTCGGATCGCAGCAGTACGCGGTGCGCGTGCAGCTCGATCCGAACCAGCTCGCCACCCGGAACATCGCGCTGACCGACGTCGAGCAGGCGATCGCCAACGCCAACGTCAACTTGCCCACCGGGACGCTCTACGGGCCGCAGCGCGCGACGTCGGTCACCGCGACGGGCCAGCTCAACGACGCAAAGGCGTATGGGCCAATCATCGTCGCCTGGCGCAATGGGGCGCCGGTGCGGCTCGACCAGCTCGGGCGCGTCTTCGACAGCGTGCAGAACGACAAGATCGCCGCCTGGTACAACGGAACCCGCGGCGTCGTGCTCGCCATCCAGCGGCAGCCCGGCACCAACACGATCGAGGTCGTCGACTCGATCCGCAGGATCCTCCCGTCGTTCCAGGAAGCGCTGCCGCCGTCGATCAAGCTGTCGACGCTCTACGACCGTTCGCAGTCGATCCGTGAGTCGGTGCACGACGTCGAGATCACGCTGCTGTCGGCACTGGTGCTGGTCGTGCTGGTGATCTTCGCGTTCCTGCGCAGCGCCCGGGCGACCCTGATCCCGAGCCTGGCGCTGCCGCTGTCCATCATCGGCACCTTCGGACTGATGTACGTGTTCGGCTACACCCTCGATAACATCTCGCTGATG
>DATGDG010000304.1:0-2045 GCA_035311025.1 Casimicrobiaceae bacterium | reverse complement strand
GTTCCCGGTCCACTGCCTGCGGCCGGCGACGCGGCCTTCGATCCACGCGCTCATTGGATTGCCTTCATGCGTGCTCCGGTATCCGCCGCCGGGTCGCTCATGCGGTGCGTCCGGTCGCGATAAAATGGCCATTATGCCAACGCGCCCCAGACGGGCGACGCTCGCCGGCAACCGGGTCTACCTCCGGCCCCCGAAACGCGTCGATCAGCAGGACTTCATCGCGAGCGCGCGCGCGTCCCGCGGACTGCACGGACGCTGGGTCCGAGCGCCGGAAACTCCCGCCGCCTATGCCGCCTATGTCGCGCGCTACAGTCCGGCCAACGCATCGCCGATCCACGTCGGGTTCCTGGTGCTGCGCAACCAGGACGACGCACTGGCCGGGGTGTTCAACTTCTCCGAGATCGTCCGCGGCGCCTTCCACAGCGCGTATGTCGGCTACTACGGCTTCGCAGCGCTCGCCGGCAGCGGCTACATGACCGAGGGTTTCGCGCTGGCGCTCGACATCGCGTTCCGCCAGTTGCGCCTGCACCGGATCGAGGCCAACGTGCAGCCCGCCAACGCGCCCTCGCTCGCGCTGCTCGAGCGCATCGGTTTCACCCGAGAAGGCTACTCGCGCCGCTACGTCAAGATCGCCGGCCGCTGGCGCGACCACGTGCGCTTCGCGATGCTCGCCGAAGACTGGAAGGTCGAGCGGCCGCGGGTCCGTCGCGCGCTCGCCCTGGGCCGATGAGCGCCCGCCGGCCGCCGGCCAGGGTCGCGCTGCTGTCGCTTGCGCTCGGCGGCTGTGCGGCGACGCCCGCAATCACCCCGGGCGTGCCGCACGTCGTCGCGCGAGTCGTCATTGCTCCCTATGAATCGCACAGGGAATGTGTCCGCCTCGCGTCGGGCGACCGGGTCGACTACGAGTACGCAAGCAGCGCCCCGCTGAAATTCGACATCGGCTACCGCGAGGGCGACAACCTGCTGATGCCCGTCGTGCGCGGGCCGTCGGCGTCCGCCAGCGGGACTTACGAGGTGCTGATCCCGCAACGATACTGCATGACCTGGGAAGCCGGTCCTCCCGGCGCGATCGTCCGCTACCGCATTCTGGTGAGGCCGCCGATCCGATGAGCGGGACGCCGACGCCGGATGGGCTGGCGGCCTCAGGGCGGTCCGCCGGCTCGTCCGGTCACAGCTCGGCGTAGCTGTAGGTCCTGCCGTGCTCGACGTCGGCGAGCACCAGGCGATCGACGATCGTAGCGGCGACGACGTCGGGCGGCACCAGCCTGCCCGATGTGTGGAACTCCCGGAACATGGCAACGCTCGGCAGCCGCTCCGCCGCCTGCGAGCGGATGAACGTCTGCATCGGCGTGTCGATGATGCCCGGGCGCAGCGTGATCGCGCGAAAGCGGGGTGACACGTGTTCGACGGCCAGCGAGCGCGTCAGCATCTCGAGCCCGGCCTTGGCGATCGAGTACAGCGACGCGCCGGGAATCGCGGACTGGGCTGCGCCCGACGACACGTTGATGATCCGCGAGTCGAACGGCCGGTCGACGAATGCGCGGCAGAACCGGTTGGCGATCGCCGTCGGCGCGGCGAGATTGACGGCGAGCGACGCCCCGATGCCGGCGGCATCGAGCCGCCCGAGCACGCCGAGCGGTTCGGCGCTCGCCGCGTTGTTGAACAGGCAGACGCTGGCGGGGCCCGCCGCCGCGAGCTCGGCAAAGGGCCCATCGAGCGCCGCGTCGATCGCTGCCACGTCGGCCAGATCGCAGACGACGAACCGGTAGCCGCCGCCCGCGAGCCGCGGCGACGACGTCCGTCCGACGCCGACGACGCGAAAGCCGCGCTCGAGCAGAAGCCGGGCGATCGCTTCGCCCATGCCTCTCGAGACCCCGGTCACGATCGCGCCATGCATCGGTCACTTCTGCGCGTCGCTCTTCTTCAGGTCGGCCTGGGCGCTCGCCATTTCCTTCTCGAGCTGGGGCAGCGGCAGCGCGCCGGGGATGATCGTGCCATCGGCGAAGATCAGCGTCGGCGTCGCGTTGATGTGCAGCGAGGCGCCG
>DATGDG010000303.1:0-2014 GCA_035311025.1 Casimicrobiaceae bacterium | reverse complement strand
CTCCCGGCGGCATCGAGTATTACCTGCCGCTGTTCTTCGACGCAACGGCGACGTTCGTCGATTACCTGCCGCGCAACGCCGTCATCGCGACGCACGCCGACGTCCAGGCCGCGATCGAGCGGTTCTGGCAGGACACCGACTCGCGCTACCGCCTGCTCCAGGGCGACAAGGCGCGACCGCTCCTTCCCCCGCCGCAGCTGTTCATGCCGCAGGACGAGTGGAACGCCGCGATCAGGCCCTTTTCGCGCATCGCCGTTGCCCTGGCCGACGCGCAGGCGGCGCTGCCGCCCGATGCACCCACGCGGCGCCTGCCTTCGGTGCAGGTCGAGCGACGGGCCGACGACCCGCTGGCGGCGCTGAAAGGCGTCGTCGCGATGCTCGAGGGCCGCGTGCTGATCGCCGCGGAGAGCGCAGGCCGCCGCGAGACAATGCAGCAGTATTTCGCCGAATACGGACTGCATCCGGCAACGGTCGAGTCGTTCGCCGAATTCGTCATGGGCGACGCGAGGCTGGCGCTGGTCGTCTCCCCGCTGCAGGCGGGATTCGCATGGCCTGCGGCGCGACTGGCCTTCGTCACCGAGGCCGAGCTCTACGCCCATGCCCTGCGCCGCGGCAAGCGCGAAGCCGCGCGCAGGACCAACGTCGACGCGATGGTGCGCGACCTGTCCGAGATGCGCATCGGCGATCCGGTCGTCCACGAAGAGCACGGCATCGGCCGCTACCTGGGCCTGGTCACGCTGGACGTCGGCGATGGCGCGAACGAGTTCCTCGAGATCAAGTACGCCAACGACGCGAAGCTCTACGTCCCGGTTGCGAACCTGCACGTCATCAGCCGCTACAGCGGGGCTTCGCCCGACGCGGCGCCGCTGCACGAGCTCGGCAGCGGCCAGTGGGAAAAAGCCCGGCGCAAGGCTGCCCAGCAGGCGCACGACACCGCCGCAGAACTGCTGAACCTTTACGCGCAGCGCGCCGCCCGCAGCGGCCACGTGTTCTCGTTCAAGCCCCACGACTATGAAGCCTTCGCCGAGCGCTTCGGCTTCGAGGAGACCGCCGACCAGAAGGCGGCGATCGAAGCGGTCATCGCCGACCTCACGTCGGGGCAGCCGATGGACCGGCTGGTCTGCGGCGACGTGGGCTTCGGCAAGACCGAGGTCGCGCTGCGCGCGGCATTCATCGCGCTGGCCGACGGCAGGCAGGTCGCGGTGCTGGTACCGACGACGCTGCTGGTCGAGCAGCATTTCCAGGTGTTCTCGGACCGCTTCGCGGACTGGCCGGTCAAGCTCGCCGAGCTGTCGCGCTTCCGGTCGGCCAGGGAAGTGAAGAGCGTCCTCGACGGGCTTGCGGCCGGCAGCATCGATCTGGTCATCGGCACGCACAAGCTGATCCAGCCCGACGTCAAGTTCAAGAACCTGGGACTGGTCATCATCGACGAGGAGCATCGCTTCGGCGTCCGCCAGAAGGAGCAGCTGAAGCGGCTGCGCGCCGAGGTGGACGTGCTGACGCTGACCGCGACGCCGATCCCGCGCACGCTGGCGATGTCGCTCGAGGGCATCCGCGACTTCTCGGTGATCGCCACCGCCCCGCAGCGCCGGCTCGCGATCAAGACCTTCGTCGCGACGTTCTCGATGGGCATCGTCCGCGAGGCGGCGCTGCGCGAGCTGAAGCGCGGCGGCCAGATCTACTTCCTGCACAACGACATCGACACGATCGGCACGACCGCCGAGCGCCTCGCTGCGCTGCTTCCCGAAGCGCGTATCGCGGTCGCGCACGGGCAGATGGCCGAGCGTGAGCTCGAGCACGTGATGCGCGATTTCTATGCGCAGCGGGTGAACCTGCTCGTGTGCTCGACGATCATCGAGACCGGCATCGACGTTCCGACCGCCAACACGATCATCATCGACCGCGCCGACCGGTTCGGTCTTGCGCAGCTGCATCAGCTGCGCGGCCGTGTCGGCCGCTCGCATCATCAGGCCTACGCGTACCTGCTGACGCCGGACGAGGATGCGGTAACGTC
>DATGDG010000302.1:0-1593 GCA_035311025.1 Casimicrobiaceae bacterium | reverse complement strand
CCAGTATCGATCAGCGACACCTCGGACAGCCAGGCGCGGGCTCCGCTTCGCAGGTCGAGAAAATGGAAGTAGAAGCCGCGATAACCGGTCGCGTCCGGGCTGCCCGACTGGTCGCTGTCCGAGAAGAATCGCAAGACCGCGAGCGAGCGCTCGACCGCGTCGGCGCGTTCGATCCAGCCGCGCTCGACGCCGACCGGATACGCCGACAGCGCGAAACCGACCACTGCGATGCTCGAAGGCGCGCCGTCACGCGTGGAGTCGGCGATCAACCCGTTCTGCGGATTGACGGTCTGCAGGAAGTAGTCGAAAGCAGCGCGTTGCAGGCGATCGAGGAGCACGTCGTCGGATGCCTGCGCCGCGGCTCGCGCCGGCGAAGAACGCGAAATCCCGCTCGTTTTCCCTCCCCCCTGGAGAGGGTCAGGGTGCGGGCGGCCCGCCATGCGCAATCGCCCGGTCGACGATCGCCTGCGCTTCGGCCACGATGCGCTGCAGGTGAACGGCGCCGCCGAAGCTCTCGGCGTAGATCTTGTAGATGTCTTCGGTGCCCGATGGCCGCGCGGCAAACCAGCGGCGATTCGCGATCACCTTGACGCCACCGATCGGCGCACCGTTGCCCGGGGCATTGCCGAGAATGCTTGCGATCTTCTCGCCGGCGAGTTCGGTCGCCTCGATACGCTGCGGTGCGAGCGCTGCCAGCTGTTTCTTCTGCTGCGGCGTCGCCGGCGCCTCGACCCGATCGTAGACCGGCTCGCCGAACTCGCGCGCGAGCTCGGTGTACAGCTCGCCCGGGTCGCGCCCGCAGCGCGCGGTGATCTCGGCCGAGAGCAGCGCCGGAACGATGCCATCCTTGTCGGTGGTCCAGACGGCACCGTCGCGACGCAGGAAGCTCGCGCCGGCGCTTTCCTCGCCACCGAAGCCGAGCGAGCCGTCGACAAGGCCTGCGGCGAACCACTTGAAGCCGACGGGAACTTCGAACAGCCTGCGTCCGAGGCGCGCGGTCACCAGGTCGATCATGCGCGTGCTGACGACGGTCTTGCCGACCGCGGCATGCGCTCCCCATTGCGGCCGGTGCGCAAAGAGGTAGTCGATCGCCACCGACAGGTAGTGGTTCGGTGGCAGCAGCCGGCCCAGCGCGGTGACGATGCCGTGACGGTCGTGATCAGTGTCGCAGGCGAATGCGATGTCGAAGCGGTCCTTGATGTCGAGCAGGCGCTGCATCGCGTAGGGGGACGACGGATCCATGCGGATCCGGCCGTCCCAGTCGACCGTCATGAAGCGGAACGTCGGGTCGACCTCGTCGCTGACGACGGTCAGGTCGAGCCCGTAGCGCTCTGCGATTCGCCCCCAATAGTGCACCCCGGCGCCGCCGAGCGGATCGACGCCGATGCGGATCTTCGCATCGCGGATCGCGTCCATGTCGATGACGCTGCCGAGGTCGGCGACATAGGCGTCGAGAAAATCGTGCCGGCGCGTCGTCGCCGCACGCAGCGCCCGCGCGTAGCCGATCCGCTTCACTCCGCCCAGAGCGCGCTCGAGCAGCACGTTGGCCGCGGCCTCGATCCCGCCGGTGATGTCGTCGCCGGCCGGGCCGCC
>DATGDG010000301.1:0-13517 GCA_035311025.1 Casimicrobiaceae bacterium | reverse complement strand
CGACGCGCCGGGTGCGGCGAACTCCTTCGGATAGACGGTGACCCAGTGACCGTTCTGCACCTGCTTGACCTTCATCAGGTCGTCGCCGTAGTTGTTGGGACCGTCGAAACGCAGGTTGCCGGTGATCGTCTGGATGTGATGCGTCTTGATCCACGCAGCGATCGCCTTGTCGTCGAGGCTGCCGGCCCCTCGCACACCCGCTTCGAGGATCTGCCAGGCGGTGTACGACGCTGCTGCCTGCACCTCGACCGTGGGGTCGGGAATCCCCGCCTTGGCGGCGCGCTCATGATAGAGCTTGATGAACTCGGCGGCCCCCGGCGCGTTGGTGAACGGCGGGTGCTCCTCGAACAGCGTCACCGACATCGCGTCGTTGGCGAGCGGCGACTTGGCCATCGGTCCCGGCGCCGGATACAGGTAGAAATGCTCGTGCGGCGTGTAATCGATCTTGTGCATCGCGTCGAGCAGCTGGTTGCCTTCGAGACCGATGGCGCCGACCCACAGGAAATCGGGATTCGCGTCCTTGATCCGTGCCGCGATCGGGCCGAAATCGAGGTTGCCGAAATCCCATTCGAGGAACAGCACCTCCTTGATGCCCATTTTCTTCGCGATCTCGCGGGCGCCCAGCGACATGAAGTGCACCGACGGGAACTTGCTGGTCACGATCGCGATGGTCTTGGGCGGCTTGGGCGATGCCGCGAGCGCTTTCAGCACCGTGGTCGGAACCGTGGTCCCCGGGTCGGGCCCGAGCGACCATGCCGGAAACTGCATGTCGTATTTCGCCATCGAGGGGATGCCGAACGTGTGGTGGATCAGCACCTTGTGGTAGCGCTGCGCGACGCCCATCGCCGACAGGATCGCGCCCGTCGCGTAGGGGCCCATCAGCAGGTCGACCTTGTCGGTCGTGATCAGCTGCTCGTAGAGCGTCCGGGCGAGATCGGGCTTCGACTGGTCGTCCTTGACGATCCATTCGACCGGGCGGCCGAGCAGGCCGCCGCGCTGGTTCAGCTGGTCTACGTAGATCTCGCCGACCACTTTGTGGATCAGGCTGGTCGCTGCCAGCGGCCCGGTCAGAGCGAGCGTGCTACCGATCCGGATCGGCGGCTTTGCGCCCTGCGCGGATGCCCCGGATGCGACGGCGAGACCCATACAAGCGGCGCCGGCCCAGCGGGCCACGCGTGCAATGATGCTCATCGGTGATTCCTCCCAGTCGTCGTTTGGTTGTTGTCGGCGTCGTCGACGAGCGGCGCCGTGTGCGAATCGGGGTTGCCCGGGACCCCGCCCCGGGCCAGTCGGTCAGTCATGCAGGCGCAGTAGCGGGTTGCTCGCGGTTGACGACGAAATCGTCGGGGACTGACGGCCCCCAGACGTAGAACGAATCCTCGGGCGGATGATCGGCCGCCGGCCAGTCGACGTCGACGGGCACGAAATCGATGTCGAACGAATACTCGGCCCAGCTGCCCCAGGGGTCCTGGACGTAATAGAAGTAGTTGGAGCCGAGGACGTGCCTGCCGACACCCCAGCCTTTCACATAGCCCTGCGCCCTCATGTACTCGGCGCCCAGCCCGATGTCGTCGATGCTCCCGACGTCCCAGCTCGAGTGATGCAGTCCCGGCGCGCCCGATTTCGCGAACGCGACCAGGTGGTGCTCGCTCGCATGCGGCGCGTGCATGAACGCAATGATGTCGCCCGAGCGGTCGGACAGGCGCAGGCCCAGGACGTCGGAATGAAATGCGATCTGGCGGGGGACGTCCGGCGTGAACAGCAGCACGTGCGACAGGCGGCGTGGCCGCGCCCGCGGCGCGCCGCTGCGGGAGGGCGCTGCGCCCTTGCCCGCGGCAACCGGAGGCGCGAGCGCGGCTTGCGCCTTGACCGACGGCGAGACCTTGGGTGCGACGATCACCTGCACCGGCGTTCCGTCCGGATCGCGCAGCCAGATTCCGCTGCCGTCCGACAACGGATGCGGGTCGCAGGTGCCGCGGGCCCGGATGCGCCGCGCCAGCGGCTCGAAATCCTCCTCGTAGGCGCCGAAGCAGAGGTACTGGAGCCGCTTGGGCTGCCCGTTCGCGTACACGCGACCCCAGCAGTGGGGGTGACCGTGCGCGTAGAGGTCGAGCCGCGTGCCGTCGCGGCGCGCGTCGAGCCCGAACGCCTGGTAGAAGCGCTCGGCTTCACCGAGGTCGGGAACGCTGAACACGAAGCGGTCGAGCGAGTGAACGCCCAGGGTGTTCGGACGGCGAGGCGGTCGGGCGGGGATGTCTGCCTGGGTGTCCATGATCGTGGCCATGCTTAGACTCGATTCGGCAAATGCGGCGACGGCCACGCACGATAGCAAAAATATCGACGGTGGGGGAAGCGGGGTCAGAGCAGCGCAGGGCGCCGGTTCCCCGGCCGCGCGAGCAGCATCTGCACGTCCCCCAGCGCGCGTTCCTCGAACCCGCCCTCGCAGTAGCAGAGGTAGAACTCCCACATCCGGACGAAGGGCTCCGGATAGCCGAGGGCGCGCACGCCATCGAGGTTCGCGAGGAGGTTCTCGCGCCAGCGGCGCAGCGTCGTGGCGTAATGGGGGCCGATGTCCTCGAGGTGGACGAGCCGCATGTCGGTCGCGCGCGTCGTCGAATCGAGCATCGCGGTCACCGAGGGGATCGTGCTTCCGGGGAAGACGTGCCGCTGGATGAAGTCCACGGATCGGCGCGCGGCGTCGTAGCGCTGGTCGGCGATGGTGATGGCCTGGAGCAGCATCAGGCCGTCCTGCCGGAGCAGCCTTGCGCACCGGCTGAAGAACAGGTCGTAGTACTGATGGCCGACCGCCTCGATCATCTCGATCGAGACCAGCTTGTCGTAGCGCCCCCGCAACTCCCGGTAGTCCTCGAGCAGCAGCGTCACGCGGTCGGCGACGCCGGCGGCCGCAATGCGCTCCGCTGCGAGTTCGTACTGCTCGCGGGAGATCGTCGTGGTCGTCACGCGGCAGCCATGGCGGCTTGCCGCGTGGATCGCCATGCTTCCCCAGCCGGTCCCGACTTCGAGCAGATGGTCGCCCGGACCGAGGTCGAGCTTGCGGCAGATCCGGTCGAGGCGCGCGATCTGCGCCTGCTCGAGGGTCATGCCCGGCGCCTCGAAGATCGCGCAGGAATACATGAGCGTCGGATCGAGGAACAGCCGGAAGAAATCGTTGCCGAGGTCGTAGTGCGCCGCGATGTTGCGCCGCGACCCGCTGCGGGTGTTGCGATTGAGCCAGTGCAGCCACCTTTGCACCGGCACGGTCAGGCGCGCGAGGCCGGCCTCCATGCCGTCCAGCACGTCGCGGTTGCGAAGCAGGATGCGGACCAGCGCCGTCAGGTCGTCGGCGCTCCAGTAGCCCTGCATGTAGGCTTCGCCGGCGCCGATCGTTCCACCGAAAGCGACGTCGCTCCAGAAGCGGGCGTCGTGGACCTGCACGGTCGCCTGCAGGCCGCCGGGCATGCCGTCGTCGCCGTAGCGGGCCTCGCTGCCATCGTGAACCAGGCGGATCGAGCCATGACGGATGCCGGCCAGCCGATCGCGCAGCGCTCGGGCCGCGAGGCCGTCCAGGAAATGCGGCTTGGGCGGGAAGCGGGGGGCCGTCCGGCCCAGCGTTGTCGTGTTCATTGCAGGTGCTCCGGTTGCGCGCGTCCGGGACGGCGGCCCGGTGGTTCGTCGGGATGGGGATGGAAGGGCGCGCGCCGGGCCCACAGGCGCAGCGCCTGCCAGTAGATCGCCGCGATCACGCGCAGGGTCATGAACGGATAGGCGAGCAGGACGAAGGCCAGGCGCAGCGGCGTGATGTCCCGGCGCTTCAGGGCGAGGGTCGCGTCGAAGATCGTCGTGCCGCGTTCGAGATCCCGCATGTGGACGCCCAGCGCCTGCCGCGGTGCGGAGAAGCGCCAGTCGTAGTTGATGCCCATGCCGATGAAAGGCGACACGTGGAAACGCTTGCCGAAGCGGTAACGTCCGCCGGGGCCCGCGGATTCGTTCATCGCCTCGCCCAGCACGTAGGCATGGCGCTCGTTCCACGGGGTGTTGGTGATCTCCGCGACGATGGTCTCGACGCGTTCGCCGGTGGCATCGAAGCAGTAGTAGAACGTCACCGGGTTGAAGCAGAGTCCGAAATAGCGCAGGTGCGTCAGCATGCGGACCGGTCCGGCGGGCCGGCGTCCGGTCTCCTGCTCGACGCGATCCCGGACGGCCGAGTCGAGCGGCACGGTCGGGTCCCCGAGGTAGTCGCTGCGCCGGAACCAGGCTAGGGCGGGCCTGCGCGTCGACCACAGCCAGCGTCCGCGGAATACCCGGTCGAGCTCGGCGAGGTCGAGGTACACCATGAAGATCCGGTAGCGGAACGCGTGCGCCCGGGGCGCATGGCGCCGGTGCCTAACCGATCCGGTGTAGAGGGCGCTGTGCATCGCAGTCGCGGCGAAAGTGGCCGAGCGCGGCGAGCGCGCTCACCACGCCGTCCTCGTGGAAGCCGTAGCGCCAGTAGGCACCGCAGAAGTAGGTGTTGAGGGGACCGTTGATCTCGTGCTGGCGGGCCTGTGCCGCCACCGCGGCAGGCGTGAACAACGGATGGTCGTAGGAGAGGCGCTTGATCACCTGGCCCGGGTCGATCGCGTCGCCGCGATTGAGGGTGACCAGGAAGGGACGGCGCGAGTCCAGCGACTGCAGGATGTTCATGTTGTAGGTCAGCGCGACCGGGCCCGACGCACCGACCGGCACGTGGTAGTTCCACGCCGCCCAGGCGCGGCGGCTGCGCGGCAGCAGTCGCGCGTCGGTATGCAGGACCACGTCGTTGCGCTGGTAGCCGATCGCGCCGAGGATCTCGCGCTCCCGCGCCGTGGCGTCGGCGAGGATGGCGAGCGCCTGGTCGCTGTGGCAGGCGATGAACGCCGCATCGAAGCGCTCGGCCGGGTGGCCGCGGGGCTTGACGATCACCTGGCCCGCGACGCGCCGGATCGACTGCACCGGGGTGTCGAGGCGGATGCGGTCGCGGAAGGGCGCAACCAGCTTCTCGACGTAGCGCGCCGAGCCTCCGCGGATCGTTCGCCATTGCGGCCTGCGGTCCACCGACAGCATGCCGTGGTTGTGCAGGAAGCGGACGAAGAAGCGCGCCGGGAACTCGCGCACCCTCGAAGCATCGGTCGACCAGATCGCCGCGCCCATCGGCACGACGTAGTGCTCGGTGAATTCCCGCGAATAGCGGTTCTCGGCGAGGTAGTCGCCCAGCGACAGTTCGTCCTGGGTGCCCGAGAGCAGCGCGGGCGCCTGGCGATTGAAGCGCAGGATGTCCGCGAGCATCCGCCAGAATGCGGGTCGGAGCAGGTTGCGGCGCTGCGCGAAGAGGCCGTCGAGCGTGCTGCCGTTGTACTCGAGTCCGTCGCGCTCGTCGCGCACCGAGAAGCTCATCGAGCTGTCCTGCGAGTCGACGCCGAGGTCCTCGAGCAGGCGGATGAAGTTCGGGTAGGTCCAGTCGTTGAACACGATGAAGCCGGTATCCACGCGATAGCGGCGCCCGTCCTGCTCGACATCGTGGGTGTGGGTGTGGCCGCCGGCGTGCGCGCCCGCCTCGAACACGGTCACGTCGTGTTCGCGGGCGAGCTGCCAGGCGGCGACGTTCCCGGCGATGCCGCTGCCGACCACCGCGATCTTCACGCCGATCTCCGCGCGTCGCGAACGCCGGCGGGGAGGCCGCGCAGGTCGTGGATGACGCCGATCGCCGCGAGCAGGCGCAGCAGGTAGTAGGTGACATCGATTTCCCACCAGTAGAAGCCCTGGCGCGCCGATCCGGGAAAATGATGGTGGTTGTTGTGCCAGCCCTCGCCGAAGGTCAGCAGCGCGAGCCAGAGGTTGTTGCGCGAGCGGTCGCGGCTCGCGTAGCGCCGCGAGCCCAGCGTGTGGGCGAGCGAGTTCACCGCGAACGTCGCGTGGTAGAGCGCGATGGTCGAGATGCAGAAACCCCAGATCACGAGCATCGGACCGTCGGTCGCAAGCGCCGGGTGCATGGCGGCGAACCATTCGCCCAGGCCGTAGAGGCCGGCGGCCAGGACGAGCGGAACCAGTGCGTCGTAGCGGTCGAGAAAGCGCAGCTCGGGGAAGGCCGCCAGGTCCTTCACCAGCTCGCTGCGGGTGGTGAAGTTGTCGCGTGCCAGGAACCAGCCGGAGTGCGACCACAGGAGCCCGTGGCAATGAGGGGAATGGGCGTCGTGCTCGTCGTCGGCATGGGCGTGATGGTGGCGGTGGTGGGACGCCCACCACAGCGGGCCCCGCTGCACGGCGGAGGCCCCGAGGAGCGCGAACGCGAGCTGCGCCGCGCGCGATGCGCGAAACGCCCGGTGCGAGAAATAGCGATGGTAGAAACCGGTGACCGCGAACATGCGCAACGCGTACAGCGCGGCGGCGACCGCCAGCGCCGTGGGACTCCATCCGGTCCACAGCGCGGCAAGGCAGGCCAGGTGCAGCGCGACGAATGGAAGCACGCGCAACCAGTCGATCTGGCGCGTGTCGCCGGCGCCCCGCGGCGTGGCCGCCGAGTCGAACCAGCCGGCGAGGGCGTCGCGGACGCGGACGGCGAGCATGGCGAGACGCCGGCGGCGCCGGGAACTGCGCATGCCATCAGCCCTTCGACGCGGGCGCGACGGGTGGCTGCGATGGCAGGGGCCAACGCTGCGGCACCTTGCGCAGCAGGCCCGGGTCGTAGCCGAGGCTGCCCACCAGGGCGACGATCCGGCGGTAGTCCGGGTCGGGAATCTCCGGATCCCGCGCCATCACCCACACGTAGTCGCGTGCCGCGCGGGCGATGACCGTCTGCGAGTAGTCGGGGGTCAGGTAGACGATGCGGTAGTCGGCGCGGATTGGCCAGACGAACTGCATGCCCCAGTGCGCGTTGGACGCGGGATCGAGCACGAAGCCGCGGGGACGGTAGCGTCTCTCCGGTCCGTCGAAGGCGTCGGCATTGAAGGTGAAGGTCGTCTCGATGCTGCCGTCGCCGGCCAGGCGGTACGACTCGACGGCGTTGTGCGCCCCTCTCTCGATCGGCGTCGCGATGCTGGCAATGACGTACCAGCGCCCCATGAAGCGTTCGAGGTCGACGTGGGGCACGGTCGGCATCGGGGCCGGCGCCTGGGTCGCGCAGCCGCCCAGTGCGATCAAGGCGGCAAGCAGCAGGCTGCGGGGTGTTCTCGGCATGGTCACGGCCGCATCCACGACGACGCAGGCTTGGGCAGCCAGGGGATGAAGGCGCTGGTGCGCGCCATGTAGTCGCGATAGGCGGGACGTCGCGCCCCGATGTCGCGCTCCAGCAGCGCGACGCCGGAGACCCGGAGCAGCAGGACGGTCATCAGCAGCGGCCCGAACACGGTCCACCAGGCCCCCGCCGCGACGGCAAGCACGAAGAACCCCCACCAGATCGCCGCCTCGCCGAAGTAATTGGGATGGCGCGTGTAGCGCCAGAGGCCGCTGTCCAGCACGCGGTCGTGGTGATCCGGATCGGCCCGGAAGCGCGCCAGCTGCCAGTCGCCCACGGCTTCGAACGCGAAACCCAGCAACCACAGCGCGACACCGGCGACGTCGAGCGCGCCCAGCGGCCGCGTTCCGTGGAGCGCGGCGAGCGCCGGCATCGCGATGATCCACGCCAGAAGCGCCTGCAGGCCGAACACGAGGTAGAGGCTCTTCCAGGCGAAGCCTGGCTGGTTGCGCGCGCGGATCGCCTGGTAGCGGCGATCCTCTCCCCGGCCGCGGTTGCGCCACGTGATGTAGGCGCAAAGGCGCAGCGCCCAGACGCCCAGCAAGGCGACCACAAGGAGCGGGCGCGGGGCGGAGACGTCGATGGGCGTCCGGTACGCGTAGACCAGCGCACCCAGCACGAAGAAGAGCGACCAGACGCTGTCGACGATGCTCGCGTCGTTCCGGGCGAGGCTCGCGAGCCAGGTCGCCAGCGCGAGCAGCGCCATGGCGCCCAGGGCCCACAGGGCGGCGTCGAGATCAAGCATGGCGGGCGACGGCGTCCGAGTGCAGCTGCGCCTCGCGCAGGCATCCGTCGTGGCGTTGCGCGAGCCGCAGCAGCAGCGGCGTCAGCGCGGCCCAGCCGATCGCCTGAGCGATCAGGGCCGCGGTTTCATGCGGGAATGAAAGCGCGCCGAGTCTCGCCCCGCCGACATAGGCGAGCGGTCCGCCGATCGCGCCCAGCACCGCCGCCAGCGCAAGCCTGGGCTTCAGCCACGCGAGGCTGCGGTTGAGGGCGGTCGCGAACAGCACCCACAGCGCGACGATCCACAGCGGCGCGGTGCCCGGGACGAGGGCACCGGAGGCATACGCCACCCAGCCGGTGGCCGCGAGCAGGCTGTCCCACGTGGCGCCGATGCCGGCGGCGAGACCGAGAAGCGCAAGCTCGGCGCGCGGCCGGACCGCGGTCGCGACGTGTGCAAGGGCGATGGCGGCGACCGCGGCGACCCCGGCGTAGGGCCGCTGGTGCGCTGCACCGAGCACGCAGGCGAACCAGCCGCACTGGAACGCGACCAGATTGACGGCGTTGATCACGGGCGGGCGACGGCGCCGGTCTCCGCCGGGCGCTCGAACAGATAGTGGCTGACGAACCACTGCTGGCCGTCGTCGTAGCCGAAGAGCTCGGCGCAGGCCATGAAGAAGATGCGCCAGCGCTGCAGCCACTGGGGCGCGGCGTCGGCGCCGTGGGTCGCGGCCAGCAGCGGCAGCACCTGGTCGCGGCGGGCATCGAGATTGGCCAGCCACGCATCGGCGGTCCTGGCGTAATGCGTGCCATCCCAGCGCCAGCGGCGGACGAGCCGGAGCCGCTCCTGGAAATGCAGCGCCAGGTCGTCGCTCGGCATCATGCCGCCGCTGAAGAAATGGCGGCTCATCCAGTCCGAGGGGTCGCGCACGTCGAAGGTGTAGGGCACCAGGCGATGCACGAAGACGTGCATGAAGAAGCGGCCTCCCGGCTCGAGCCAGTCGTGCACGCGGGCGAACAGCTCGCGCCAATTGCGCATGTGCTCGAACATCTCGACCGACACCACCCGGTCGAAGCGCGCGTCGGTGTCGAACTTGTTCATGTCGGCGGTGATCACCTCGACGTTGAACAGGCCGCGGCGCACGGCCTCGGCCATGATGAAATCGCGCTGCGAGCGCGAGTTCGACACCGCGGTGATCGTCGCCGCCGGGAGGTGGGCGGCCAGGAACAGCGTGAGCGACCCCCAGCCGCAGCCGAGCTCGAGGATGCGCATGCCGTTCGCGAGCCCCGCGCGCTCGCAGGTCGCGGCGAGCGCCGCAGCTTCCGCGGCGTCGAGGCCTGCCACGCCCGGCGCGAACCAGGCGCAGCTGTACTTGCGGTGCTTCCCAAGCACCTGGGTGTAGTACGACGCAGGGACCTCGTAGTGCTGCTCGTTGGCCTTCTCGGGCAGCAGCGCGACCGGTGAACGACCCATGTCCTCGACGAAGGCTGCAAGGCGCTCGGCCGCGTCCTCGACGCTGTCGGCCCGAATTTCGGCCAGACGCTGGCGCAGCAGCCTGCGGATGCCGGCGCGAACCATGCTGTCGGGGACCAGTCCCTGTTCGGTCCAGTTGATCGCGAGGTTGGAGACGCTCATTGCGGGATTCCGTGAGATGGCTTCGGACGCGATCACGACGCGGCCTTGGGGATCGCGTCGGCGAGATGCCGCAGCGCGGCGTCGATGTCATCGCCCAGCGGGCGCGCGGCGGCGGCGACGATCGCATCGCGGGCGCGCACCGAGGTCGGGCCGCCGATGAAGATGGGAACCGCGGCAGCGCGGACCAGCGCGGGAAGCTCGCTCTCGAGCAGACCCGCACGCGGGGCGATCGAGCCGGACAGCACGACTGCGTCGGCGCGCGCCTGCCGCGCGGCGTGCGACAACTGGGTCAGCGGCATGTCGGGGCCCAGCAGGACGACGCGAAAGCCGCGGTCGTGCGCGGCGAGCGCGAACATCAGCAGTCCGGTTTCGTGGTGCTCGCCGGGAAGGCACGCGGCGAGCAGCCGCGGTCCGGTGGCGAGGCGGGCCCGATGATGAAAGCGCGCGCCCAGCTTGTTGCGCATGTAGACGCCGAAGAAATGTTCCTCGGCGATCCCCGCGGCGCCGGTCTTCCAGCGCTCGCCGAGGTCGGCGAGCAGCGGCAGCAGCACGTTGCGCGTGACGGCATCGGCAGGATGGACGGCCAGCAGTTCGTTGTAGCAGTCCTCGAGCCGGTTCTCGTCGAATTGCGAGATGGCGGTCGCCATGCGATCGCGGGCCTCGGCCCAGGGCCCGTCGGCCTGCACGCGGGGCCTCTCGCGAGCGCGCTGCTCCAGTGCGCGCCGCACCTTGCTGATCGCGACCCCGCGTTCGCGCTCGGCGACGATCCGGTGGATCCGATCGATGTCCGCCTGCGTGTAGAGCCGATGTCCGCCGTCGGTGCGCTCCGGGGCAAGCAGGCCGTAGCGGGTCTCCCAGGCGCGAAGGGTGATGGCGTTGATCCCGGTCAGCGACGAGACGGTGCGGATCGGATAGAGATCCGCGCGGTCCGCTCCAGCGTTGCGCTTGGCTGCCATGCCTGTCCTCCCGTTCGTGCGGCGCGCCACCGGTCTCCGTTCGTCGCGGGGTTGTGACGTGTCGATTTGGAAATGATACAGAACATACACAGAAAAAGCAAAGCATGCCGGATGCCGGCGACGCTGGTGCGGCAGAACGCCCTCACGCGCGGCACAGTGATGGCAGGCCTGCGGGGAGCCCGTACGACAGATGGTGCTGGAGTGCATCGGACCCGGTCGCATAGAAATGACACAAAGATGATATATATTGACGGTCCCGTTCACGGTGCCTCGACCGGCAGCCCGCCGCCGGGGCCGTTGCAGATGCGCGTCATCGCGCCACCTGGATGCGTTCCGGCGGTGCCCAGCGGCGTCCTCGGCTACGATTGCCGACTGGCGAGCCCTCCCGACACCGTCGATCCGACATGCCCATCCCATCCTCCGGCGCGGCCCGCCACGCCGGCGCAGTTGCGAACGCCCTGACCCTCCGGCAACTCGGCATCCACACCTACCGGGAAAAGGTCCTGTTCATGCGCAGCGACTGCCACATCTGCCGCTCGGTCGGATTCACCGTGCAGTCGCGGGTGCTGGTGGCGCTCGGAGAGCGCAGGCTGGTCGCCACGGTCAACATGGTCGGTCCCGAGCTTCTCGACAGCGGCGAGGCGGGACTGTCCGAAGCGGCCTGGGATGCGCTCGGCGCGAAGCCCGGCGACATGATCGTGGTCTCCCACGCACCGCCGATCGAGTCCCTCTCCCATCTGCGGGCCAAGGTGTACGGCCACCGGCTGGACGACCACGCGATGCGCGAGATCATGGGGGACATCGTCGCAGGGCAGTATTCGGACCTGCACCTCGCGGCTTTCGTCACCGCCTGCGCCGGCGACCGGCTCGATACCAGCGAAACGACCGCGCTGACCCGCGCGATGATCGACGTGGGGACGCGGCTGTCGTGGCCGCAGCCGATGATCATGGACAAGCATTGCGTCGGCGGGCTGCCGGGCAACCGGACGACCCTGATCGTCGTTCCCATCGTCGCCGCCGCCGGCCTCACGATTCCCAAGACCTCCTCGCGGGCGATCACTTCGCCCGCGGGCACCGCGGACACGATGGAAGTGCTGGCGCCGGTGGCGCTCGACGCGGCGAAGATGCGCTGCGTCGTCGAACGCGAAGGCGGATGCATCGTGTGGGGCGGCTCGGTGGGATTGAGTCCCGCCGACGATCTGCTGATCAGTGTCGAGCGGCCGCTGGACCTCGACAGCGAGGGTCAGCTGGTGGCCTCGGTGCTGTCGAAGAAGGCCGCTGCCGGTTCGACCCACGTCGTCATCGACATGCCGGTAGGCCCGACCGCCAAGGTGCGCTCGCCCGAGGCGGCGGCGCGCCTGAGTGCCGAGCTCCAGAGGGTCGGACGCGCGACGGGCATCGAGGTCCGCGTGCTGGTCACCGACGGCAGCCAGCCGGTAGGCCGCGGCATCGGGCCTGCGCTCGAGGCCAAGGACGTGCTGGCCGTGCTCACCCGCGATCCTCACGCGCCGGCGGACCTGCGCGCCCGCGCGCTGCGCCTTGCCGGCAGCATCCTCGAGTTCTCCGCGGCCGTTGCGCCGGGAACCGGACTGGCGCTGGCGACCGCGATTCTCGACGACGGTCGCGCCTGGGACAAGTTCAGGGCCATCTGCGCGAGCCAGGGGGGCCTGCGCGAGCCGCCGCGGGCGCCGCACCGGCGCAGCTTCGAGGCGCCGTTCGCCGGACGGGTGGTGCAGATCGACAACCGGCGCCTGGCGCGTGCGGCGAAGCTTGCAGGCGCCCCTCAGGCGCCGGCGGCAGGCATCGAGTTCCTGGCACCGCTGGGGACGGAGGTCGAGCGTGGGCAGCCGCTGTTCATCGTTCACGCACGGGCTGTGGGCGAACTCGATTACGCCTTCGACTATCTCGCGGATCAGCAGGACGTCGTCCGGATCGGAGACGGTGCATGACGCCTGTGATCTTCGCCTTCCCTTCGCACACCGGCCTGCCGCAGAGCATCGTCGCCTGCACAGGCGGAACTGCGGGAACCCTGTTCCTCCACCGGTTTCCAGACGGCGAATCCTACGTTCGCCTCGACACGCCCGTGGCAGGACGCGAAGTCGCGTTCGTCTGTTCGCTGGACAACCCCGACGCGAAGCTCCTGCAGCTGCTGTTTGCCGTGGCAGCAGCGAAAGACCTCGGCGCGAAGCGGGTCGGCATCGTCGCCCCCTATCTCGCCTACATGCGCCAGGACACGCGCTTCAAGCCGGGCGAGGCGGTCACGTCGGCGACCGTCGGCAGGCTCATATCGGGCGTCGCCGACTGGCTGGTCACCGTCGATCCACATCTGCATCGCCACGCATCGCTCGACGCCGTCTACTCGATTCCGTCCGCGGTCGTGCGGTCCGCGCCGGCGATCTCGGCGTGGGTCGCCGCGAACGTCGCCAGGCCGCTGCTGGTGGGACCCGACGGCGAGAGCGCGCAATGGGTGGGGCACGTCGCTGCAGCGGCGAACGCACCGTGGATCGTGCTGGAGAAGAGCCGCCACGGGGACCGCGACGTCGAAGTCTCGGCTCCGCGGATCGAGGACTACCGCGATCGGACGCCGGTGGTCATCGACGACATCGTCTCGACCGCGCATACGATGATCGCCGCCGTCGGGCGCCTGCGCGAGGCCGGACTCGCAGGCCCGATCTGCGTCGCGGTGCATGCGTTGTTCGCCACCGGAGCCTACGGCGAGCTCGAGGCGGCGGGCGCCGCGCGGATCGTCACCTGCAATACCATTCCCCACGCCAGCAACGGCATCGACGTCAATGCGGCCATTGCCGGGGCCGTCGCCGGAATGGTCGGCGCCTGACGCGGCCGGGCCTCGATCGCCCTACATGGTCGATCCGGCGGGGCAGGACCGATCTCGCGTCGAGGATCACGTCCGCGCAAGCAGCGAGCCGCCCAGGGCGGCGAGTGCCACGACCCACAG
>DATGDG010000300.1:0-2609 GCA_035311025.1 Casimicrobiaceae bacterium | reverse complement strand
CATCGGCGCCGAATTCCACGACCTCGCCGGTGACGAGCACGGCCCGGACCTTGCGGACGTTGTGCACGGTGAGCCCGTACTTCAGGCAATGGACCCCGCCGGCGTTCTCCGCGACGTTGCCCCCGATGGAGCAGGCGATCTGCGACGACGGATCCGGCGCGTAGAAGAGGCCGTACGCGCTCGCGGCCTCGGAGATCGCGAGATTGCGCACGCCAGGCTCCACCACCGCGGTGCGCGCGAGCGGATCGATGGCGACGATGCGGCGGAACTTGGCGAGGGACAGCACGATGCCGTCGGCGACCGGCAGCGAACCGCCGGAAAGGCTCGTTCCAGCTCCGCGCGCCACCACCGGAACGCGTGTCGCGTGGCACAGCTGCAGGATGCGGACGACCTGATCCTCGGTCTCGGGCAGCACGACTGCGGAAGGCAGCTCGCGGTAGAGGGTCAGCCCGTCGCACTCGTAGGGCCGCGTGTCCTCCTGCGCCGTCAGCAGCGACGAGGCAGGGAGCAAGGTGGCGAGCTGGGAGGTGAACGAGGGGTCGAGCATCGATTCTCTTCGGGGATGGCGGGCGCGGTTTCCCCACCGGGCGGTCGGCCGACCCGCACGCCGTGCGCTGAGACCGGCGTCTGCGCCGTCGTACCGCGCAGGTCGATTATTTCACAACCGTCCTCGCCGGCCTCCCCTGCTAGAATCCGCCGCCGGTGACACTCCGCGGCCGCCTGGGTCACGGCAGCCCGTTCGAGGAGGCCTTGCCATGCGTCGTTTCGGATTCCTGTTCGCCGCCGCGCTCGCATGCGCAGCCCTTCCCGCCGTTCCGTCCGCCGCTCAGACGGCGCTGAAGATGAACATCCCGCTCGCCAGGGATTCGAGCTACGGGGTGGCGGTCGACACCTTCGCCCGGGAGGTCGAGAAACGCACGAACGGGCGCTACCGGATCCAGAATTTCTACGCGGCGGCACTGGGGTCCGAACGGGATTCGATCGAGGCGCTGCAGCTCGGCACGCTCGACCTGACGATGACCTCCACCGGTCCGGTGCCGAATTTCGTGCCGGAAGTCGCGATCTTCGACATCCCGTTCCTGTTCCGCGATTACGCCCAGGCTCGGGCCGTCCTCGACGGTCCGATCGGGCGGGAGATGCTGGCGAAGTTCGAGCCCAAGGGCATCGAGGCACTGGCCTGGGGCGAGAACGGTTTCCGCAACATGACCAACAACAGGCATCCGATCAGGACGCCCGAGGACCTGAAGGGCCTGAAGATGCGCACGATGGAGAACCCGATCCACATCGAGGCGTATCGGGCACTGGGCATCCTGCCCACACCGATGGCGTTCACCGAGGTGTTCACCGCGCTCCAGCAGGGCACCGTCGACGGCGAGGAGAATCCGCTGTCGGTCATCATGTCGGCGAAGCTTTACCAGGTCCAGAAATACCTGACGCTGACCGGACACGTCTATTCGCCGGCGCTGATCCTGATGAGCAAGGCGAAATGGGACAGGCTGTCCGCGGCGGACAGGCAGGCATTCCACGAGGCGGCGATCGAGGCGGTCAAGGCCAATCGCGCGCGGATCGACGACGACGAGAAGAACGCCGTCGCCGAGCTGCGCGCCAAGGGCATGCAGGTCGTCGAGCACGTCGACAAGTCGGCGTTCCAGGCGGCGCTCGCCCCGACCTTCGCGGACTTCGGCAGGAAGTTCGGGCAGGCGAACATCGACCGCATCCGCAACTACCGGTAGAACGGCGCCGGTTGCGCCGGCAGTCGACCTCCGATCTGCAATCGACGCGAACCGCGATCGACCGTCGATCGAGATTCGAAAGCCGGGCTGCCTGCGAAGACGGCGGGCGGGGCACGTCTGCGCGCTCGGAGTGCGCAAACGCCGGCTTGCGGGTCCCGGCGCGGCATCGCTCGAGAACATCCTGCCGTAGGTGGTTCTATCGGGCTCGCTCGCCGCACCACCCGCGACAGCCGTCGCGCACGCTCCCGCTCGACGTACCCCGCCCGCCGCCCCCGGAAGCCCGTGCCGATTCGCGGCAAATACGTCGAGGTGCGCAGCACGTCGACTTCGGGGCGCCACGATCCGACGCCGGATCGCGGGCACTGCGGCCTGCCGGGTGCGGACGCCTGTGACGCAGTCGTCGCAATGCGGGTGGCGCGGCGAGGGAGCCGTGGGTTGGCAACCGAAGCCGCACCGGGACCCGCGCGACGACGCGGGTTGCGTCACCGAAGTCCGCGCCCGATAGGCCGCAGCGCTCGCGCCCGAGCGGACTGATCGTACCGATGCGGTGCCACAACTCACCGGTAGCCGAACACTCCCGGCAGCCACGACGACAATCCCGGAATGAGCGACAGCAGCGCGAGCACGGCCAGCTGCGCCCACAGGAACGGCCACAGCTCGCGCACGAGGCGGGCGAGCGGCACCTTGGCGACGATCGACGTCACGAACAGCAACCCGCCGACCGGCGGCGTGATCATGCCCATCGTCAGGTTAACGATCACGATGATGCCAAACTGCAGGTCGTCGATGCCGAGCGCGTGTGCGATCGGCGCGAGGATCGGCACCAGGACGACGATGCCGGGGAGCGGCTCGATGAAGATGCCGAAGGCCAGCAGC
>DATGDG010000299.1:0-3052 GCA_035311025.1 Casimicrobiaceae bacterium | reverse complement strand
GGAACAGCGGGACCTGCGCGGCGACGATCCCCGCGTACAGCAACTTCACCGGAACGCGGTCGAGCAACAGGCCGACGCCGACCTGCGCAAGCGCGCCGGCGACATAGACCAGCGCCAGCAGCATCCCGAGCGAAGCCGGGTCGTCGACGATGCCGTGCAGGCGCTCCCGCAGCAGCTCGCCATTGCCGTTGGTCGTGAAGTTGTAGAGCATGCTGCCGGAGATCGAAGCGACGGTCACGATCGCGAACACCTGCGCGAGCGCCCGTTTGGGGAGCATCGCGTTCGTCACCGGCCGCCGCGCAGGCGCGACGCTCTCTTCGGGGGCCGCAAGGGCGAACAGCGCTCCGCAGGTGAACGCGATGAATGCGGGGACGGCGAACGCCGCGCGCCAGCCCGCATACTTGACCAGGAAGCCGGTGGCCACGGCCGCGAGCGCGACACCGAGATTGCCGGCCAGCCCGTTGAAGCCGATCGTGAGCCCGGGCCGGCGCGACCCGCGCACCAGCATCGGTATGCCGACCGGATGGTAGATCGCCGAGAACGCGCCCATCAGGGTCAGCGCCACCGCAAGTTGCCAAGCGCTTTGGGTGAGCGCGACAGCGAGCGCCGCCACGCCCATGCCGAAGAAGAAGACGAGCATCATCCGCCGGCGCCCCCAGAGGTCGCCCAGACGGCCGGCGGGCAGCGATCCGATGCCGAACAGCGCGAACGCGCCGGTGCCGTAAGGCATCAGGTCTTCCCAGCGCGCGACGCCGAAGTCCGCCGCGATCGAACCGACCGCCGACGCGAAGATCAGCAGGAACATGTGGTCGATCGCGTGCCCGACATTCAGCAGCAGGCCGGTCATGCGCGGCGGCGCGTCCACGTGCGGATCAGCCGGCGAGCGAGCGCAGCCTGTCGGCCAGCGCCTGCGGAATCTCGACCCCCTCCGCCCGTGCACGCTGCGCCAGCGCGTCGCGGCGTGCGCCGGGGAGGCGGACGCCGGGCTCCTTCGTCATCTCGGCGATCAGCGTCTCGATGCGCTCGAGATAGACGTCGCGGCCGGCGAGCGCTTCGGGATCGACGACCAGGAACGCCTGGCCGATGCGTGGGCGGTTGCCCTCGTCGACGAAGAACGAGCTCGCCTCGAATCCCATCGCGGCGCCGGTCAGCGCGGTCACGAGAAGCTCGACGATCAACGCCAGCATCGCGCCCTTGGCGCCGCCCATCGGGAGCATCGAGCCCTCGAGCGCCGCATTCGGATCCTTGGTCGGCTGGCCGGCCTTGTCGAGTGCCCACCCCAGCGGAATCGGGCGACCCTCCTTGGCCGCGACCATCACCTTGCCGCGCGCGACTTCGGACAGTGACAGGTCGATCGTCAGCGGCGATCCCGCGCGTCGCGGGAATACTGCCGCGATCGGATTGGTCCCGAATATCGGGCGCCCCCCTCCGGCTGCGGGCATCGCCGCCGGGGAATTGCCGAACGCGAGGCCGACCATGCCGGCCTGCGAGACAGGGCCAAGGTGGTACGCGGCGACGCCGAAGTGATGGCTGTTGGTGATTCCCGCGAACGCGACGCCGAATTCGCGAGCGCGTCCGACCGCTTCGGCAACGGCAAGCGCGCAGGCCGGAAACGCAAGGCCGCAGGCGGCATCCACCAGCACCGCCCCGCCCCGGGATCTGACGACACGCGCGACCGCGTGCCCGTCTGCGCGACCATTGGACAGATGGGTCGCGTACTGCGGGACGCGGGATACGCCGTGCGATGCGAGGCCCTGGAGATCGGCGTCGACCAACGCGCGCGCGGTCGCGACCGCCATCGCCTCGGAGGCGCCGGTGCGGCGCAACGCGCGCGTCGCGAGTTCGGTCAGTTCCGCTTCAGTGAATTTCGCCATTTCGATGTGCTCGGTGATTGGGATCTGCGGGTGTCGTCGGCACCGTGACCGCGATTGCCGGTCTCCGCAGCGGCGGGGGTCACCGCGTCAGCGCAGCGGCTACCCGGTCGGCGATCATCGTCGATACGCGGATGTTGGACTCGCGCGTGACCCCGGCGACGTGCGGGGTCAGGATGAGGAGCGGGCAGCCGGCGAGCGGCGACCCGGCCGCCAGCGGCTCGCGTTCGAACACGTCGAGCGCGGCGCCGCCGAGCGTTCCCGCATGCAGCGCAGCTGCCACGGCCGCTTCGTCGACCACGCCTCCGCGCGACGTGTTGATCAGGATCGCGTCGGGGCGCATTGTCGCGATCCTGGTCGCGTCGATCAGCTGGCGCGTGTCCGGCGTCAGGGGCACGTGCAGACTCAGAACGTCGCATTGTGCGACGACCTCCGCCAGGCTGCGCGGGGACGTCCGATGCTCGGCCCAGACGGCCGCATCAGCCGCGATCCCGGGATCGAAACCGATCGCGTGCATGCCGACTGCGCGGGCCAGCCTGGCAGTCTCGCGCCCGATGCCGCCGAAGCCGATCAATCCGATCGTCCTGCCGCAGATCTCGCGGCCGCTCGACAGCGCGGCGCGCGGCCACTTGCCTGCGGCGACGTCGTGACTCGACTGGTAGGCACTGCGCAGCAGCACCATCGCCATCGCGATCACGTATTCGGCAACCGCCAGCGCGTTCGCCCCGGTGGCCGGGATCACCTCGATGCGCCGTGCCGCGCACGCGGCGGTATCGATGTTGTCGAGCCCGACGCCCAGCCGCCCGACGACGCGGAGATTGACCGCGGACGCGAGAAGCGCCGCGTCGACCTGCGTGCGATTGCGGACGATCAGCGCGTCGGCGTCCACGACCTGGGCGCGCAGGTCGGCGTCGCGGTCGACGAGGTCGCGGTCGTAGACGACGTCGAAGCATCGCGCGAGAGCGGCGACCGCGTCTCCATCCATGAACTCGGTGATGACTATGCGCATGGGCCTCTTGGATCCGGTGGTTCGCCGACCTGCTGCCGCGCCCGTCGCAAGAGCGGCGGGCTGCGGAAGAAAGATCAGGTCGCGAACAGCTGATTGATGTCCGCGAACGCCTTGAACTCGAGCGCATTGCCGAAAGGATCGAGGAAGAACATCGTCGCCTGTTCGCCCGGCT
>DATGDG010000298.1:0-2475 GCA_035311025.1 Casimicrobiaceae bacterium | reverse complement strand
GTCGATGACCTCCGGGTAGAAATAGTCCTCCCAGACGGTGAGGCCATCCTTGGTCTCGATGCATTCCTGGGCGACGCCCGGGCCGATCACTTCGGACAGCCCGTAGATGTCGATCGCGTCCATGCCCATGAGCGTCTCGATCTTCTCGCGCATCGTCGGCGTCCACGGCTCGGCGCCGAAGATGCCGACCGACAGCGAGCAGGCGCGCGGGTCGAGGCCCTGGCGCTGCATCTCCTCGGCAATCGCCAGCATGTACGACGGCGTCACCATGATGACGTCGGGCCGGAAGTCGTTGATCAGCTGCACCTGCTTCTCGGTCTGGCCGCCCGACATCGGAATCACCGTGCAGCCCAGCCTCTCGGCCCCGTAGTGGGCGCCGAGGCCCCCGGTGAACAGCCCGTAGCCGTAGGCGACGTGCACGATGTCGCCGGGCCGCCCGCCGGCGGCGCGGATCGAGCGCGCCATCGCGCTCGCCCAGGTGTCGATGTCGTTCTTCGTGTAACCGACCACCGTCGGCTTGCCCGTGGTTCCCGACGATGCATGGATGCGCGCGACGCGCTCGCGCGGCACGGCGAACATCCCGAACGGGTAGTGATCGCGCAGGTCCGACTTCACGGTGAAAGGAAACTTCGCGAGGTCGGCGAGCGTCCGGCAATCGCCGGGCTGCACCCCGGCGCGATCGAAAGCCTGCCGGTAATGCGCGACGTTGTCGTAGGCGTGCTTGAGCGACCACCGCAGCCTCGACAGCTGCAGCGCTTCGAGCTCGTCGCGGCTCGCGGTCTCGATCGGCTCGAGATCGCCCGGACGCGGCGACTTGACCGGCATGGTTGTCCTCCTCGTGCGGACCGGCGTCACGCCGCCGGCGGTTCCTCGACGACGTGCCCGTCGATGCGGTAGCTCTTGCCGCGGAACAGCGCGATCAATCTGCCGCGCTGATCGCGGACCTCGATGTCGTAGACGCCGGTGCGCCCGCTGCGGCTGCGCTCGGTTCCGGTGGCGCGCAACACGTCGCCCTCGTGGGCCGGTGCGATGTAATCGATCGAGCAGCCCTGCGCGACCGTGTTGCGGTTGTAGCTGTTGCAGGCGTACGCGAACGTGCTGTCGGCGAGCAGGAAGATGTAGCCGCCGTGGCAGATCGCGTGGCCGTTCAGCATGTCGGGACGCACGGCCATCGCGAGCTCGGCGCGACCTGGGGCGATGCTTTCGATCCGCATGCCCAGCGCCTGGGACGCCGCGTCCTTCGCGAACATCGCGCGGCCCACACGCTCGGCAAGCGCCTGCTCGGGCGATGGAGCGGCGTCCCGCGGCCCGGCGCGGGCGGGCGCATGGGCTTCGCCACGGTCGTTCACGCGCCAACCTTTCCCGGCGTCGCGACGGCTGGCTCGCCCGCGGCGTCGGCGAGCGACCCCGCATTCGCGTGGCGGCGCGCGATCAGCGGCGAAAGCCGGTAACGGTCCTCGCCGTAGTGGGCGTGGAGGTTGGCGAGCACCTCGCGGATGCGGCCGACGCCGATGGCGTCCGCCCAGGCGAGCGGTCCCCGCGGATAGTTGACGCCTCTGCGCATCGCGACGTCGACGTCGGCAGCCGAGGCGATGCCCATCGTCACCGCATCGGCAGCCTCGTTGGCGAGCATCGCCACCGTGCGCAGCACCGCCAGGGCCGCGACGTCGTCCAGTCTCGAGACGGCGATTCCGGCGGCCTGCAGCGTACCGACGGCGACGGCGAAGGCCTCCGGATCGCAACCATCCGCGCTCGCGACGGCAAGCCGGGTGCAGGTCGCGTAATCGAGCGCGAGGTCGAACAGCACCAGGTTGCGAACGCCGACCGTGGCAGCGCGGGCGGTGGCGGTGCGGCCGTCGCTGGGCGCAAGCCAGGCCTCGCCAACCGCGATCACGCCATCCGGGAACCCGGCGTGTGGCGATTGGCGATCGACCGCGATGCCGGCGGCCGCGAGGCGGTCGACGAGCGGCGCCGCGATGCCCGCTTCGCCGCGCATCACCAGGCGCGAAGGCGCAGGTCCCGCCGCCTCGCTGCGCGCGACCGGCCGCGCCGCTTCCGGAGCGTAGTCGTGGAAACCGCGGCCGCTCTTCCTGCCCAGGTATCCCGCCGCAACCCGCTCCTGCTGCAGCACCGACGGCGCGTAGCGCGAATCGTGGAAATACGCTTCCCAGACGCTGCGCGTGACCGCGAGATTGACGTCGTTGCCGATCAGGTCCATCAGCTCGAACGCACCCATCCGGAAGCCGCCGGCCTCGCGCATCACGGCGTCGAGGGTCGCGACGTCGGCGGCGCGTTCGGCGAGCAGGCGCAGCGCTTCGCCGTAAAAAGGCCGCGCGCAGCGATTGACGATGAAGCCCGGGGTCGACGTCGCGTGCACCGGCGTCTTGCCCCACGCGATCGCCGTCGCGTGGACCGTCTCGGCCACCGCCCGATCGGTCGCGAGGCCGCTGACGACCTCGACCAGCTGCATCAGCG
>DATGDG010000297.1:0-7945 GCA_035311025.1 Casimicrobiaceae bacterium | reverse complement strand
CGTCGCCGGCGAACGCGATCTGGAGGAACGGACTCTCGACTGGCTCGAAGGTTACGGCGGCTCGCGGCCGGTGCGCATAGGCAACGCAGCCTCGCACCAGAGACAGCTGGACGTCTATGGGGAACTCGCCGATGTCGTCGAGCATGCCGCGCGAGGCGGGCTCCCGCTCCCCCCACGGCGCGAGGAAATTCGCATCGCCTTCCTGGATCATCTGGAGAGGATCTGGCATCTTCCGGACGAGGGCATCTGGGAGATCCGCGGAGGGCCGCAGCACCTGGTCCATTCGAAGGTGATGGCCTGGGTTGCCTTCGACCGGGCGTCGCGCGCCCCGGCGAGCAGCGCGGGCAAAGCTCGACGCAGGCACTGGAAGGCGATCGCCGACACCATCCACGCCGACGTTTGCCGCAACGGCGTCGATCCCGAGCGTGGCTGCTTCGTCCAGGCCTACGGGACAAAGAGCACGGACGCCGCGCTGCTCCGACTGGCGATCGTCGGATTCCTGCCGCCGACCGACCGGCGCATCGTCGCCACCGTTTCCGAGATCGAGCGGCGTCTGATGGCCGGGGGCCTCGTGCTGCGTTACGAGACCGCCGGCGGCGAAGACGGCCTGCCTGCCGGCGAAGGCGCTTTCCTCCCCTGCAGCTTCTGGCTGGTGGACAATTATGTGCTGATGGGCCGGCTCGATGACGCAGTGACACTGTTCGAAAAGCTGCTGAAGTGTCGCAACGACGTCGGCCTCCTTTCGGAGGAATACGACCCGCAGGCGAGACGAATGCTGGGCAATTTCCCGCAGGCATTCAGCCACGTCGCCCTCGTGAATACGGGCCTGGCCTTGCGGCAGGCGATCGGCGCGGCAACGGGCCCGCGTCCGCAGCAGCGCCACCAGCGACCGACCGCATCGACCGCACGAAGGCGACCCGCATGACCCCGGGGCAGGACGCGAAGGACGCCCGGACGCTGCACGACTGTCGCGCGACGCGTTTTCAGCCGTTCGATCCGCCTCCCGACGCGTTTCCAATGCTCCCCTTCCCCGCCTTCGCCTTCGTCGACCTCGAGACCACCGGCACCCGCGCCGGCGGAGATCGCATCACCGAAATCGGCATCGTGCGCGTCGACTGCGCCTCGCCGGACGCCCCGCCGCGCGTCACCGAATGGGCGACCCTCGTCGACCCGCAGGTGCCGATTCCGGGGGTCATCCAGGCGCTGACCGGCATCGGCGACGCGATGGTGTCCGGGGCGCCGACCTTCTCCGCGATCGCTCCCCGGGTGCAAGCGATGCTCGACGGGCGCATCTTCGCCGCGCACAACGCCCGCTTCGACTTCAGGATTCCTGAAGCACGCGTTCGCGCGCCTCGGCCACGACTTCTCCCCGCGCACGCTGTGCACGCTGCGCCTGGCGCGGCGGCTCGATCCTGACGCGCAGGGACACGGCCTCGGTGCGCTGCTGCGCGAATCGGAGCTCATCAAGTCGCGGATGCAGGCGCGCAATCGCACGCTGAGGCGCAAGGCCGAAGCAGGGATCATGGAAGTCGTCGACGGCGTTCCCCGACTGGAACTGGCTCGGGACCGCGCGTGACGATGGCGAACTCGCGCGGCTGTGCGAAATGCCGCCCCGTCCCGAGTTTGACCTCGACGTGACGCGGTTGCTCCTGCGCCGCTACGCCGCCTCGGCGCTGCCGCTCATCGCGGCGCCACGCCTCGCGATCGAGTCCCCGGCCTGATTCAGCGCCCTGCTGCGTGGGCCGCGAGCACGTCGGCCACGCAGGCGGTCAGGCGCTTCGCATACTCGATGTGCAGGAATTCATTGGGTCCGTGCGCGTTCGATTTCGGACCCAGCACCCCGGTGATCAGGAACTGCGCCTGCGGGAAATGCTGGCCCAGCATCGCCATGAACGGAATCGTGCCGCCCTCGCCCATCGCCGCGGCAGGTCTGCCGTAGTGCGCCTGCGAGGCGTTCTCCAGCGCCTGGGTGAGCCAGGCCTGCGTCGGGGGCGCGTTCCAGCCGGTCGCGCCCTGATCCGGCGTGAACGTGACTTTCGCGCCATGCGGGGGATCGGTCTCCAGCAGGGCCTTCAGCGCCGCCGTCGCGTCGTGGCCGTCGACCGTCGGCGGCAGCCGCAGCGACAGCTTGAGCGAGGTCGACGGCCGCAGGACGTTGCCTGCACTCGCGATCGCCGGCAGGCCGTCGGCACCAACGACGGAGAGGGCAGGACGCCAGGTGCGGTTGAGCAGTGCCTCGCCGCCGTCGTCGACCATCGGCTGCGTGCTTCCGGCGAACGGATACTTGCGAAAGACGATGTCGCCGAGGATGGCGGCGGCCCTGCCCGCCTGCTCGACGCGTTCGAGCGGAATCTGCGCATGGAACGCCGACGGCAGGATCCATCCGTTGCCGGCGTCCTCGAGGCGGTCGAGCAGCTTGCGTGCGACCCGGAACGACGACGGTACGACGCCGCTCGCGTCTCCCGAATGCACGCCTTCGGTGAGAACCTCGACCGCCAGCGTCCCGGCCGCGAGGCCGCGCAGCGAGGTCGTGACCCAGAGGCGCTCGTAATCGCCGCAACCCGAGTCGAGTCCGACGACCAGGTCGACCTGGCCGAGCCTGGGCTTCAGCAACTCGAGGTAGGCCGGCAGATCGTAGCTGCCGCTCTCCTCGCAGGTTTCGATCAGGCCAACGCAGGGCGCGTGCGGAATCTTCTGCCCCTCCATCGCCCCGATCGCCGCCAGCGCCGCGAAGACCGCGTAGCCATCGTCCGCGCCGCCACGGCCGTAGAGCTTGCCGTCCTCGAGGATCGGGACCCAGGGGCCCCCGTCGCTGCGCCAGCCGGTCATCTCGGGCTGCTTGTCGAGATGCCCGTAGAGGAGCACCGTCCGCTCGCCCACCCCGGGAACCTTGAACAGCAGCACCGGCGTGCGACCGGGCAGCCGCACGATCTCGACGGTGAGTCCCGCGATCGCCTGCGCCCGCGCCCAGGTCTCCGCAAGCCGGATCACCCGCTCGATGTGGCCATTGGCCTCCCAGGCCGAATCGAAGTGCGGCGATTTCGCCGGGATGCGGATGTAGTCGATCAGTTGCGGAACGATCTCGTCGTCCCATTGGCGCGCAATGCGCTGTGCTGCGATGGACATCGTCATCGGGATGGACTCGTGGCAGGAGCGGGAAAGCGCTAACGATAGCAAATGGCTTCGGCGGTCCGCGCCAGTTCCTGCGTCCACGGATCGCGGGTCGACGTAGAATCGACGCAATGCGCGAAGATCAGCCACCGCCGTATGCAGGACTCACCCCCGATTGCGCGCTCGATGCGCTCGACAGCGTCGGCATTCGCGGCGATGGGCGCCTGATCGCGCTCAACAGCTACGAGAACCGCGTCTACCAGATCTGGCGCGAGGACGCGGCGCCGGTGGTTGCCAAGTTCTATCGTCCTGCGCGCTGGAGCGACGACCAGATCCTCGAAGAGCACGCGCTGGTCGCCCAGCTGGCCGAGCATGAGGTTCCCGCGGTGCCGCCGATCACCGTCGACGGCAGGACGCTGTTCGAATTCTCGGGTTTCCGCTTCGCGGTCTTCGAGCGGCACGGGGGCCGGGCACCCGAGCTCGACCGGCCGGCAACGCTCGAGCAGCTCGGGCGCTTCATCGCAAGGCTTCACACGGTCGCTGCGATGGGCCGCTTCGTGCACCGGCCGGCACTGACCGTGGAATCGTTCGGCGACGAGTCGCGCGAATACCTGCTGGCGCAGGGATTCGTCCCGGAAGACCTGCGTGACGCGTGGACCGCTGCAGCCGACCTGGCGCTGCAGCAGGTGCGGCGCATCCGGGAGACGGTCGGCGAGACCGCGACACTGCGGCTGCACGGCGACTGCCACGGCGGCAACGTGCTGTGGACCGACGACGGCCCGCATTTCGTCGATTTCGACGATGCGCGGACCGGTCCTGCCGTGCAGGACCTGTGGATGCTGCTCTCCGGCGATCGCGCCGCCATGGAGGAACAGCTTGGCGTGCTGCTTCGGGGCTACGAGTCGTTTCGCGATTTCGACCGCCGCGAACTCGCGCTGATCGAGGCCTTGCGCACGCTGCGCCTTCTCCATTATTCCGCCTGGCTCGCGCGACGCTGGAACGATCCCGCCTTCCCCGCCGCCTTTCCCTGGTTCAACACCCAGCGCTACTGGCAGGACCGGATTCTGGAGCTGCGTGAGCAGATCGCGCTGATGGACGAGCCGCCGCTCGCGGCCGCGCCCGCCTACCGCTGACGCCGGTCGCGGTCGCTGGATCCGACCCGGCGCCGGGAGCCGCGCAAATCGCGTCCCCGAGACGGCCCGGCGCTGCGCATTGACCTCGATCAAACGATCGCGAGATGCCCGGAACGGCGGCGATCGCGCATGGAAAAATGATGGACATCCCGCCGCAGGAATGCTGCGGCAGACCCTTATGGTCGCGGGGCCATGGCGGCAGGCCTTGTTGGCCTCCGCTACGCCTCCCGCGCCGACGCTCGATGGACATGACTGCCAGTACCGCCTGCTATCACTGCGGGCTGCCCAACCCTGCCGGGCGGGCGTTCTACGCCGTCGTCGACGGCGAGAGGCGCGCCGTGTGCTGCCCGGGTTGCCAGGCGGTGGCCGAGGCGATTGCGGGCAACGGCCTGTCGTCCTACTACCGGACACGCACCGCGTTCGGCCAGCGTGCCGAGTCCATCGCCGGCACCGGCGCGGACGAGCTCGCGATCTACGACCAGCCCGAGGTCCAGGCCCCATTCGTGCGGCCGCTCGAGGGGACCGAACGCGAGGCGACGCTGATCCTGGAAGGCATTACCTGCGCGGCCTGCCTGTGGCTCAACGAGCAGCACCTCGCGTCCCTTCCCGGCGTGCTGGTCGCCGACATCAACTACGCGACGCGGCGCGCGCGGGTGCGCTGGGACGAATCGCGGATCCGCCTGTCGCAGATCCTCGCCCAAGTCGCGGCGATCGGCTATCGCGCCTGGCCTGCGACCTCGGGCAACGCCGAGCTGGTGCGAAACCGCGAGACCCGCGCGGCGCTGTGGCGCCTGTTCGTGGCCGGCTTCGGCATGATGCAGGTGATGATGTATGCGGTGCCGGCGTATCTCGCGCAGGACGGCACGATGACCGAGGACTTGCGCATGCTGATGCGCCTCGCGAGCCTCGTGCTGACCGTGCCGGTGGTGTTCTACTCGGCTGCACCCTTCTTCCGCGGCGCATGGCGGGACGCCCGGCGCCGGCGCCTGGGAATGGACGTCCCGATCGCGCTGGGCGTGGCCGCGACCTTCGGCGCAAGCCTCTATGCGACGTTCACCGACGGCGCCGATGTCTATTACGACTCGATCGCGATGTTCATCTTCTTCCTGCTGTGCGCGCGCTACCTCGAGATGCGCGCGCGCCAGCGCGCCGCCGCGAGCCTCGAATATCTCGACAAGGCGCTGCCGCTGACCGCGCATCGCCTGCGCGATTCCGGAGACGGCGCGCAGACCGAGGACGTTCCCGCAGTGAGCCTCGAGGCACGCGACCGGGTGCTGGTGAGGGCCGGCGAGAGCTTTCCCGCCGACGGAAGGATCGTCGAGGGCGACACCGAGTGCGACGAATCGCTGCTGACCGGCGAGAGCACGCCGGTGCGCAAGCGCAGCGGCGCCGGGGTCACCGGTGGCGCGTTCAACCGGCTGAGCCCGGTCATCGTCGAGGTCGAGCGCGTCGGCGACGATACCTGCGTATCCGGCATCCGCAGGCTGGTCGAGAGCGCCAGCATGCGACGCCCCGAGGTCGGTGGCCTCGCCGACCGTCTCGCCGGCGTCCTGGTCGCCGTCGTCCTGCTGGTCGCGGCGGCCAGTGGCTTCGCATGGATGCAGATCGACCCGTCGCGCGCGCTGTGGGTCGCCGTCGCCGTCCTGGTGGTCAGCTGCCCCTGCGCTCTGTCGCTCGCGACACCGGCGGTGATGACGGTCGCCGTGGGCATGCTCTCCAGACGGGGCGTGGTGGTGGTGCGTGCCCATGCGGTCGGCGCTCTCGCCACGGTCACGCACGTCGTGTTCGACAAGACCGGCACGCTGACCGAGGGCCGCCTCGGTCTCGCGTCGGTGGCGGCCCGGCCAGGATTCCACCGTGCCGAGGCACTCGCGCTCGCCGCAGCGCTCGAGCGCAGCTCCGAGCACCCGATTGCCCAGGCACTGCTCGGCGCCGCCCCGGGAGATGATGTTCGGGTCGCAACCGAGCTGCGCAACGTGCCGGGTGCCGGCGTGGAGGGCCGCGTCGACGCCCAGCGGTACCGGCTCGGCACTGCCGCCTTCGTGGCCGGGATTGCCGGCACGCCCGTCGAAGCCCAGCCGCCCTCCGGCGGCGTCACCCGCGTCTGGCTGGGCCGCGACGGTGCCTGGATCGCGTGCTTCGACCTGCTCGACACGCTGCGGCCCGAGGCTGCGGTGGTCGTGCAGCGCTTGCGGGCCGCAGGCAAGCAGGTGCTGATCTGGAGCGGCGACGCCGCCACGACCGTCGGGTCGGTGGCCGCCAGCCTCGGCGCCGACGGCTTCGAGGCCGGGCTGCTGCCGCAGGACAAGCACGCGCGAATGGTCGCGCTGCAGCAGGGCGGCGCAGTCGTTGCGATGGTCGGCGACGGCGTCAACGACGCTCCGGTGCTCGCGCAGGCGCAACTGTCGATCGCGATGGGTAGCGGCGCGCTGCTCGCGCAGGCCACTGCCGACATCGTTCTGCTGTCGGGGCGGCTCAACGGTCTCCTCGATGCGTTCGACATCGCCCGGCGCGCGCAACGCATCGTTCGCGAGAACCTCGCGTGGGCGATCGCCTACAACCTGGTCGCGCTGCCGCTCGCCGCGGCGGGGCATGTGACGCCATGGCTCGCCGGCATCGGCATGGGTGCAAGCTCCCTGCTGGTGGTGCTGAACGCGTTGAGGCTCGGCCGGCGACGGACCCGCCGGCCGAGGCGAGCGCCGGCTCCTGCGGTCGATCCCGCCCTCGGCTCCGCACTCCCCGCTTCGTCGGGCTCGCAGACGTAATGGACATCCTCTACCTGCTGGTCCCGCTGTCGCTGGTGCTGGTGTTCATCATCGGCGGCGTGTTCTGGTGGACCTTGCGGAGCGGAATGTTCGACGACCTCGAGGGTCCGGCCTGGCGGGTCCTCCAGGACGACGACAATCCTGCGCACGAAGGACCTCCCGATCGGCCGGGTGGCGACCGGAACGAGTCCGGCATCGGGACCGACCCGAAGGCGCCGCACGCTGATCGGCATGCGTCCGTTCTGCACATTTCGCGACACCGCATTGACAAAAATCAAGCGTCCGAACCGGATTAATTCGTAATCTACGGCCGGTGCCTGCGTGCAGGCCGATGCCCGGCACTGTCGCAGGACCGGGCGCATCGACGAGGGAGAGAAAATGTCAGCACAGGCCGCGACCGTCACGGTCCCGTTGAGCGCTTCTGCCGAAGAGGGGACATACAACTACAAGGTCGTCCGGCAATTCGCCCTTATGACCGTGGTGTGGGGCATCGTCGGGATGCTGGTCGGCGTGATCATCGCCACCCAGCTGATGTTCCCCGACATGACCTACGGCATTCCGTGGCTCTCCTACGGGCGCCTGCGCCCGCTTCACACCAACGCGGTGGTATTCGCGTTCGGCGGCTCGGCGCTGTTCGCCACCAGCTATTACGTCGTCCAGCGCACCTGCCACGCGCGCCTGTTCTCCGACGGGCTCGCGGCATTCACGTTCTGGGGCTGGCAACTGGTGATCGTCGCCGCGGCGATCACGCTTCCCCTGGGCTACACGACGTCGCACGAGTACGCCGAGCTCGAGTGGCCGATCGACGTCCTGATCACGCTGGTCTGGGTCTCCTACGCGATCGTGTTCTTCGGCACGATCGCCAAGCGCAAGGTGCCGCACATCTACGTCGCCAACTGGTTCTTCGGCGCGTTCATCCTGACGGTCGCGTTGCTG
>DATGDG010000296.1:0-5225 GCA_035311025.1 Casimicrobiaceae bacterium | reverse complement strand
GCTTCACCGGCTTGGTCGGCCAGTTCTGGGCTGCCGCGGGCCCCGCGGCGGCAAGCAGGCAGCAGGCGAGACCGGCCATCAGCGCGAGCGCCGCCGCCCGCGTCCACGAAGCGATCGAAGGCATGCTCATCGCGAATCCTCCTGTTTTGGACAGCACACCAGTTTAGCAGCGCGTCAGCCCGGGATTTGCAATAGAATCGCAACCCTGACGGGGTAGGCTCCCCCGCGGGAAAATCGACAAGGAGGAGAGATGGCTAACCGCATCAAGCGTTTGGTATGCATCGCATCGGCGCTCGCGCTGGCCGGCATGGCGACGGCCGCGCAGGCCGTGACCGAGATCCAGTGGTGGCACTCGATGACCGGCGCGCTCGGCGACAAGGTCAACGAGATCGCCAACAAGTTCAATGCATCGCAGTCCGATTACAAGGTCGTGCCCGTCTACAAGGGCCAGTACGATGAATCGATGACGGCCGCGATCGCCGCCTATCGCGGGGGCAATCCGCCGCAGATCCTGCAGGTCTTCGAAGTCGGCACCGCGACGATGATGGCGGCCAAGGGCGCGATCAAGCCGGTCTATCAGCTGATGGCCGAGCAGCACCAGCCGTTCGATCCCAAGGGCTTCCTGGGCGCCGTCTATTCCTACTACTCGGACACCCAGGGCCATCTGCTGTCGATGCCGTTCAACAGCTCGACCCAGGTGCTCTACATCAACGACGATGCGTTCAAGAAAGCGGGGCTCGATCCCGCCGACCCGCCGAAGACCTGGCCCGACCTCGAGAAGGACGCCGAGAAGCTGAAGGCGTCGGGGGCGGCCTGCGCCTTCACGACCGGCTGGCAGTCGTGGGTGCAGCTCGAGAGCTTCAGCGCCTGGCACAACGTCCCGTTCGCGTCGCTGCAGAACGGTTTCGGCGGCCTCGGCACGCGGCTCGAATTCAACGGTCCGGTCCAGGTGCGGCACATCAAGAATCTGGGGGACTGGGCGAAGAAGGGCCTGTTCACCTACAAGGGACGCAAGGACGAGCCGCTTGCCGCCTTCACCAGCGGCGAATGCGCGATGATCACGACGTCGTCGGGTTCCTACGCCAACATCAAGGCCAATGCCAAGTTCGCCTGGCGCGTGGCGACGCTGCCGTACTACCCGGACGTCAAGGGTGCACCGCAGAATACGATCATCGGCGGGGCGACGCTCTGGGTGATGAACCAGAAGAACCCTGACATGTACAAGGGCATCGCCAAGTTCTTCACGTTCCTCTCCTCGCCCGAGATCCAGGTCGACTGGAGCGAGAGCACCGGCTACGTCCCGATCACGCTGGCCGCCTACGACATGGCCAAGAAGCAGGGCTTCTACGAGAAGAACCCCGGCACCGACATCGCGATCAAGGAGCTGACCAACAAGCCGCCGACGGCCAATTCGCGCGGCCTGCGCCTCGGCAACTTCGTGCAGATCCGCAACATCATCGACGAAGAGCTCGAATCCGTCTGGAGCGGCCAGAAGACGGCCAAGCAGGCGCTCGATTCGGCGGTCAAGCGCGGCAACGAGCAGCTCGAGCGGTTCCAGAAGGCGAACAAGTAACGCCGGTCCCGAAAATCCCGGACGCGAAAATCCGGAAAATCCGGGACGGCTCAGGAATCCGTCCCGGATCTCCCTTGGGTGCATAGCGGAGCATGGAGAAGCGCGTCGTCTTCCGGTCGCGGTGGCTGCCGTACGCGCTCGTCGCTCCGCAGCTGCTGGTGACGCTGGTCTTCTTCTTCTGGCCGGCCGTTCAGGCGCTGTACCAGTCGCTGCTGATCCAGGACGCGTTCGGCGCCAAGACGCAGTTCGTCTGGTTCGACAACTTCAAGGACCTGTTTTCCGACTCGCATTACCTCGCGTCGTTCAAGGTGACCGCGGTCTTCTCGCTGCTCGTCACCGTGATCGGGCTCGCCGTCGCGCTGCTGCTCGCCGTGTTCGCCGATCGCGTGGTCCGCGGCGCGAAGGGCTACAAGACGCTGCTGATCCTGCCCTATGCAGTCGCCTCCGCAGTCGCGGCGGTGCTGTGGGTGTTCCTGCTCAATCCGACGCTGGGCATCCTGACGCACGTGATGCGGGCGCTGGGCTACGACTGGAACTATCTGCTGAACCCGCGCCAGGCGCTGGCGCTGATCGTCATCGCCGCCGTCTGGAAGCAGATCAGCTACAACTTCCTGTTCTTCCTCGCCGGCCTGCAGTCGATTCCGAAGTCGCTGATCGAGGCCGCGGCCATCGACGGCGCCGGGCCCGCGCGCCGGTTCTGGACGATCGTGTTCCCGCTGCTGTCGCCGACGACGTTCTTCCTGCTGGTGGTCAACATCGTCTATGCGTTCTTCGACACCTTCGCGATCGTCGATGCCGCCACCAGCGGCGGCCCGGTGCAGGCGACCTCGATCCTGGTGTTCAAGGTCTACCAGGACGGCGTGCAGTCACTCGACCTCGGCGGATCGGCCGCGCAGTCGGTGGTCCTGATGGCCATCGTCATCACCCTGACGGTGGTCCAGTTCCGCTTCGTCGAGCGCAGGGTCCAGTACTGAGATCATGGTCGAGCGCCGTCCCCTCGGAAACCTGATCAGCCATCTGGTGCTGATCGCGGGCGTGGCGATCGTCGCGCTGCCGCTGTACGTGGGTTTCGTCGGCTCGACGCTGTCGTTCGACCAGGTCACGACGGTGCCGATGCAGCTGACGCCGGGCACCCACCTGCTCGAGAACTATGCGACGGTGCTGACGCACGGAAGCAAGCTGGCCTCGGGTGCGCCGGTGGGAACGATGATGTGGAACAGCCTGGTGATGGCGCTGGCCATCGCGATCGGCAAGATCGTCATCTCGATGCTCTCGGCGTTCGCCATCGTGTATTTCCGGTTTCCGCTGCGCAAGACTGTGTTCTGGATGATCTTCCTCACCCTGATGCTGCCGGTGGAGGTGAGGATCTTCCCGACCTACAAGGTCGTCGCCGAGCTCGGCATGGTCGACACCTACGCGGGCCTGACCTTGCCGCTGATCGCGTCGGCGACCGCCACGTTCCTGTTCCGGCAGTTCTTCCTGACGGTTCCCGACGAGCTCGCCGAGGCCGCGCGCATCGACGGCGCAGGCCCGATGCGCTTCTTCTTCGACATCCTGCTGCCGCTTTCGCGCACCAGCATGGCCGCGCTGTTCGTCATCATGTTCATCTATGGCTGGAACCAGTACCTGTGGCCGTTGCTGATCACCACGCGCGAGGACATGTACACGGTGGTCATCGGCATCAAGCGGATGGTCGCAGGCGGCGACACGCTGGTCGAGTGGCAGCTGGTGCTGGCGACCGCGATGCTAGCCCTGCTGCCGCCCGCGGCGGTGGTTCTGGTGATGCAGCGGTGGTTCGTCAAGGGACTGGTGGAGACGGAAAAGTAAATGGCCAAGGTCGAAATCCGCCGCGTGACCAAGCGCTACGGCGACACCGAGGTGATCCACGGCGTCGACGTGCAGGTTGCCGATGGCGAGTTCATCGTGATCGTCGGGCCGTCGGGATGCGGCAAGTCGACGCTGCTGCGGATGGTTGCCGGACTCGAGGCGATCACCACCGGCGAGATCTCGATCGGCGAGCGCGTCGTCAACGACCTGGAGCCCAAGGACCGCGACATCGCGATGGTGTTCCAGAACTACGCGCTCTACCCGCACATGAGCGTGTTCGACAACATGGCCTATGGCCTCAAGCTGCGCGGGATCGGCAAGGCCGCGATCGACGAGAAGGTGCAGCGTGCCGCCGGCATCCTCGAGCTCGGCCCCCTGCTGAAGCGCACGCCGCGCCAGCTCTCCGGCGGCCAGCGCCAGCGCGTGGCGATGGGCCGCGCGATCGTCCGCGAGCCCGCCGTGTTCCTGTTCGACGAGCCGCTTTCGAACCTCGATGCCAAGCTGCGCGTGCAGATGCGCTTCGAGATCCAGAAGATGCACCGGCGGCTGGCCACGACCAGCCTCTACGTCACACACGACCAGGTCGAGGCGATGACGCTCGCCCAGCGAATGATCGTCATGAACGCGGGACGCGCCGAGCAGATCGGCTCGCCGATGGAGGTCTACGAGAACCCGCAGACGATGTTCGTCGCGGGTTTCATCGGGTCGCCGGCGATGAACTTCATGCCGGGCAAGGCGAGTGGCGGCGGGGAGATCGCGCTGGACCACGGCGGCGTTGCGCGGACGTCGCGCGCCGCGCTCGAGGCGGGACGCGCCGTCAACGTCGGCATCCGTCCCGAGCATTTCGTTCCCTGCAGCGAAGCGGAGGCAGCGGTCAGGGGGCCGGTGGAGCTCGTCGAGCAGCTGGGGGCCGACGCGTTGATCCACATTGCGCACGGCGGCAACACCGTCATCGCACGCGTGCCTCACGGAACGTCGCCGGCGGCCGGCTCGACGTTCTGCGTGAAGGCCGATCCGGCGCGCGTGTTCGTCTTCGACGCTGCGAGCGGCGCACGCGTATCGTGATGCCCATGGGCTGCGCCGAGCGGGCCATCGCGGGCCGTGACGCGCGGCCTGCGTAGCGGAGGATCACCGATCGTGAACGCATTGCCGGCATGGCCCTACCCGAAGCTGGTCGCGCACCGTGGCGCGGGCAAGCTCGCCCCCGAGAACACCCTCGCCGCGTTTCGCCTCGGGCACGCACATGGCTATCGGATGGTCGAGTTCGACGTGAAGCTGTCCGCAGACGGGGTCGCCTTCCTGCTGCACGACGGCACGCTCGATCGCACGACCAGCGGCAAGGGGCGCGCCGACGCGCTGACCTGGCACGAGCTGTCGCAGCTCGATGCCGGGAGCTGGCATTCCCCTGCCTACGCGGGCGAGACGCTGCCCACGCTCGCTGCGGTGGCGCGCTGGAGCCGCGCCAACGGCGTCGCCGTCAACATCGAGATCAAGCCGTCGCCGGGCTGCGAGCGGCAAAGCGGGGCCGCGGTGGCGCTCGACGCACAGGCCCTGTGGGCGGGCGCGGACGTCATGCCGCTGCTGTCGTCGTTTTCGGAAACTGCGCTCGATGCCGCCCGCGAGACAGTGCCCGGACTGCCGCGCGCGCTTCTCGGCGACCAGGTCCCGCCGGACTGGCGCGACCGCGTCGCGCGCCTTGATTGCATTGCGGTCGACGTGGATCACAAGGTCCTCACCCGGGAGCGCATCGCCGAGTTCCATGCCGCCGGAATGCGCGTCGCGACCTGGACCGTCAACGACCCTGCGCGGGCCGCGCAGCTGTTCG
>DATGDG010000295.1:0-5927 GCA_035311025.1 Casimicrobiaceae bacterium | reverse complement strand
CTCGACGCTATCCATGTCTCCTCCTCGTGATTGGGTGAAAAGACGCGCCTGCTTTCACGCAGGTTCTTGTTTCCGATGCTTCGACGCCTATGCGGTGCGCAATTGCGTGAAGTGTGCCGGGTCACCTCCTGTCGCTTGCCGGGTAGATGTTCGCTCGGTCGGGCAGGGCGCGGCGCCGGTCAGGCGACGAGGCGCAGCAGCGCGCGCCTCGGCAGGGGACGCCGGACGCCGGTGGAGAACTGCACGATCATCCCCGGGCAGTGCCTGCGCACGCCTTCCTGTACCCGCCCGAAAGCCTCGGGGTCGGAGCCCGGCGACTCGTCCGGGTTGCGCACGTGGATGTGCACCAGCGACGCGCCGGCCTCGAACGCCTCGTGCGTGGATTCAATCTGCTCCGAAGGGGTCACCGGGACCGCGGGGTTGTCCTTCTTCTTCGGCAGGGCGCCGGTGATCGCCACGGTGATGATGACGGGCTCGGACATCACGTGCTCCTCTGGCCGTCGCGACGACGGCGACCTTGGAAACGGATTTCGGACCTGCCGCGCTGCCCGAGCGTGCGATCGTTGCGGAGATCGACGCGGCGGCGCGTTTCAGCGCCGGCAGGAAATCGATGCCCTTCTTCAGGGTCATGCGCGGCGCGGGACCGTGGACCGCGATCGCGGCGCAGACGCGCCCCTGCGGATCGCTGACCGGAACCGCCAGGCACACCGAGCCCTCGAGGTACTCGCCGATGTCGGTGGCGATCCCGCTGCTCCGGATCTTGCGCAACTCGCGCTCCAGGGCGTCGACGTCGGCGATCGTGCGCTCGGTGTAGCGCTTGAGGGGCCTCGGGCCCAGCAGCGTGCGCACCTGCGCAGGCGGCAGGAAGGCGAGGAACAGCTTTCCGCTGGCCGTGCAGTGCAGCGGCACTCGCGAGCCGGCCCTCACGTGCAGGCGAACGTTGGCGAGCGTCTCGACCCGGTCGACGTAGAGCACCTCATTGCCGTCGAGCATGGTGAAATTGCAGGTCTCGCCGATTTCCTCGACCAGGCGCTCGAGGATCGCATGGCGCTCGCCTCGCAGCGGCGAGCGGACCTGCACGACCAGCGACAGCGCCGACACCCGAGGCCCGACGATGTAGCGCTTCTCGAAAGGCTCGCGCTGGACGAGATCCCCGCGCGCGAGCAAGCCGAGGATGCGATACACGGTCGGCTTGGGCAGCCCGCTGGCACGCGTCAGGTCGTCGAGCGAAGGAGGCTGCTCGGCGTTCGCGATGAGCTCGAGCAGCGCGAACGCGCGCAGCGTCGAAGACTCCGCTTCCGGAGCTTCGGCGCCATCGTTGCCGGATTTCACTGAGCGAAATTGCACATTTCATTATTGCAAGCTTTTCTGCGCGCGTGCAATCATCGTCGGAAAAAGAGGGAGGCGGTGCGCCAATTGCTGCGCGCAGACCGTTGCGCCCGGCCGCAGTGGCCGGCGACCCATCGACGCAGGGGACCAGGACCGGACCGTGCCCAAACGCGACCAGCTTACCTACGAGGACCTGCTCGAGATCGTCGAGCTGATCAAGTCCTCGGCACAGTTCTCCGAATTCCACCTCAAGGTCGGCGACATCGAGGTCGACCTGCGACGTCGCGCCGATCCCGGGATCGCGCAGCCGCAGGCGGCGCGGCAGCCGCGTGCCGCACCGCAGCACCGCGGGCTCGCCGGGGGCGGCGAACTGTCGATGGAGCCCGTCGCGCCTGCCCACGACCGCCGGCCGGTGCAGGCCCAGGCGCAGGATTGGCCCGAAGACTCGGTGGTCGTGCGCTCGCCGATGGTCGGCACCTTCTATCGCGCGCCCGAGCCCGACGCCGCGGCCTTCGTGCAGGTCGGGCAGCACGTGTCGCCGGAGACCACCGTCTGCATCATCGAAGTGATGAAGCTGATGAACTCGATTCCGGCGGGAATCGGCGGCGTGGTGACGCACGTCCTGGTCGAGGACGCTTCCCCGGTGGAGTACGGCCAGCCCCTGATCGTGCTGAGGCCGCAATGAGGGACGCTGCCGCGTGACGCGCCGGGCGATCCGCCGGCTGCTGGTTGCAAACCGTGGCGAGATCGCAGTGCGGATCGTCCGTGCCTGTCGCGAGCTGGGCATCGAAACCGTTCAGGTCTACTCCGACGCCGACCGCGATTCGCTTGCCGTGAGGCTCGCCGATCGCGCAGTGTGCATCGGGCCGGCGCACTCTCGGCGCAGCTACCTGAATGGCGAGTTCATCGTCTCGGCGGCGCTAACGCAGGGCGCCGACGCCATCCACCCCGGCTACGGGTTCCTGTCCGAGAACGCCGAATTCGCCGAATCGTGTGAAGCTGCGGGAATCACCTTCGTCGGCCCGCCCGCGGACGCGATACGCAAGATGGGCGACAAGGCGATGGCGCGACGCATGGCCGAGGAAGCCGGAGTCCCGGTGACGCCGGGCTCCCCGGGCATCGTCGCCGACGCGGAAGCGGCCCGCGCGATCGCCACCCGCCTGGGATTCCCGGTCCTGATCAAGGCGGTCGCGGGCGGCGGAGGTCGCGGCATGCGGGTCGTTCGCCGGTCGGGAGACGTCGCAGCGCAGTTCGCGGAAGCCGCACGCGAAGCCGCGGCGGCCTTCGGTGACGGATCGCTCTACGTCGAGAAGTATCTCGAGCACGTGCGCCACGTCGAGATCCAGGTGCTCGCCGACGGCGAGACCGTGCTGCACCTGGGGGAACGCGACTGCTCGATCCAGCGCCGCAACCAGAAGCTGCTCGAGGAAAGCCCGTCGCCGGCGCTCGACGCCACGGCGCGCGAACGCATCGGGGACGCTGCCGTGCGCGTCTGCCGCCACGTCGGCTACCGCAGCGCAGGGACGATCGAATGCATCGTCGACGCCGCGAGCGGCGAGTTCTACTTCATGGAGATGAACACGCGCGTGCAGGTCGAGCATCCGGTGACCGAGATGGTGACCGGCGTCGACATCGTCAAGGCGCAGCTGCGGATCGCCGCGGGCGAGCCGCTTGCGCTGCTCCAGAAGGATATCCGCCTGCAGGGCCACGCGCTCGAGTGCCGCATCAATGCCGAGGACCCGGACCGGGGATTCGCGCCCTGCCCCGGCAGGATCGGGCAGCTGCACCTGCCGGGCGGTCCCGGCATCCGCGTCGACTCCCATGTCTACGGCGGTTACACGATCCCGCCCTACTACGACTCGCTGGTCGCGAAAGTGATCGCCTGGGGTCGCGACCGCGAGGAGTCGATTGCGCGGATGCGCCGGGCGCTGGGCGAGATTCGCATCGAAGGCGTCGCGACGACGATCGGTTTCCACGAGCGGCTGCTTCGCGATCCCCGTTTCGTGCACGGCGACGTGCACACGCGCTTCGTCGAAGACGTGTTCATCGGAGGGGGCAGCGCCGAGGCCAACGCCGCAAGCGTGGGGGTGATTCAATGACAAAGCAGGTTCAGCCGCGCGCATCGCGGCGCTTCGACTTCATCGACGTGACGCTGCGCGACGCGCACCAGTGCCTGTGGTCGACGCGAATGACGACGGCGATGATGACGCCGATCCTCGGTGCGATCGACCGGGTCGGCTATGCCTACGTCAACATCCTGGGCGGCGCGGTTTTCGACGTGTGCGTGCGCTACCTGCAGGAGAACCCCTGGGACCGCGTCGGACTGCTGTGCCGGCGGCTCGCCACGCCCTGCGACGCGCTGACCCGCGGCCAGAGCCTCTACACGTTCGAGCTGTTCCCTGACGACATCGTCACGCTCAACTCGCAGGCGCTCGCCAGGCGCGGCGTGTCAGTCCTCACCGTCTACGACGCGCTCAACGACAACCGGAACATCGCCTCGTCGGTGAAATCGGGCCACGATGCCGGCATGCGCATCAACGCAATGATGACCTACACGCTGAGCCCGGTGCACACCGACGACTACTACGTCGGGCGGACCCGGGAGCTCGTGAAGCTCGGGGCCGACTTCATCTGCATCAAGGACCCGACCGGCCTGCTCACGCCGGAACGCGGAAGGACCCTGTTCCCGGCCGTCGTAAGGGCGGCGGGCAAGATCCCGGCGCAGCTGCACTCCCACTGCCAGTCCGGCCTCGCGCCCGAGGTCTACGAGATCGCGATGACGAGCGGCTTTCGCTTCGGGTACACGGCCACCGAGCCGCTCGCCAACGGCGCGTCGCTGCCGGCAACCGAGGAGGTCGACGCGCGCGCCAGGCGCGCCGGATACGCGACCGGCCTCGACGCGCAGGCGCTGCGCGAGGTCGCCGGCTATTTCGCCTGGCTGTGCGAGCGCGAGGACAAGCCGCGCGGCCGCGTGGCGACGTACGACCCTGCGCTCTACGAGCACCAGATTCCCGGGGGCATGATCTCCAACCTGCGCTACCAGCTGCAGACGATGCAGCTCGAGCATCGGCTGCCGGAGATCCTCGAGGAGGCGACACGGGTGAGGCACGACCTCGGCTATCCGATCGTGGTGAGCCCGTTCGCACAGTACATCGTGACGCAGGCGACGCTCAACGTCGTCCAGGGCGAGCGCTACAGGACGATTCCCGACGAGATCCGCAAGTACGCCATGGGCTACTACGGAAGACTCGCGGCCAGCCCCTCCGACGAGTTCCTCGAACGCGCGGGAATCCGCCCGGACGACATGGTCGGCGAGAGTCCCGCCGCGCACATCGAACCCTGGCTGCCGCGGCTGCGCCGCGAGCTCGGCGCCGCCGCGACCGACGAGGACCTGCTGCTCGCCGCGTTCTACGACAGGAAGCTCATCGAGCCGCTGCGCAACCCCGCGCCCGAGTGCAGCTTCCGCACGACCCCGCTGCGCGAGCTGATTCGCTACGTCGGCGCGCGGCGGGACATCGAGCACCTGCAGATCAGGTTTGCCGGAACCGAGATGACGCTCTCGGCGTGAACGACCCACTCCCCGCGAGGGGGCAAGGAGGAGACGATGAGCATGCTCGCGCAAGGATGTAGAAGGACCTGGCGCTCCGTGGTCGCCGGGGCGATGCTGCTGCTCGCCGCGGCGCCCGCGGTGGCACAGCAGACATTCACCGACTGGGGCTGGCCGCTGCCCTACGATCAGGTTTCGGCCAAGTCGGTCGAATGGCTGAAGAACAAGGGCTGGTGGCCGATCCAGGTCGCCTTCCAGGCACCATGGTCGGGCCAGAACACGATCAACATCGTGATGGACCGAGAAGGACTGATGAAGAAGCGCGGCATCGAGGCGAAATGGCAGGCGTTCCCCTCCGGGCCGGCGATCAACGAGACCATCGTCTCGGCGCGCTTCCAGGCCGGCAACGGCGGCAACTTTCCGTTCACCTCGCTGCTCGACAAGAACATTCCGGTCACCGCAATCGCGATCGTGAGCCCGAACCTGCTGCACGCGCTGGTCGTGCCGAAGGATTCGCCGCTCAAGAGCATCAAGGACCTGAAGGACCGGAAGACGCCGGCCACCATCGGGCTGGTCACGGGGTCCTCGGCCGAGTTCTATTTCCAGATGGCGATGGCGCTGAACGGCATCCGCCCCGACAAGGACGTGATCCTCAAGAACACGCCTCCCGGCGAGCAGATGTCGCTGCCGAAGGGCATCGACGGGGTCGTGCCCTGGGATCCGACCCCGACGATGATGGTCGACGAGCTGAAGAACGGCCACATCATCGACTCGATCTTCCCGTACAACATGTACGAAGGGCAGTTCTACGTTCGCTCGGAGATCGCGCAGAACGCGCCGGACGTCGTGCAGGCATTCTCCGACGCCATCGCCGAGGCGACCCTGTGGATCCGGCGGCATCCCGAGAAGGCGGCCGAACTGACCGGCGAGGACCCCAGCCTCAGGCATTTCTCGAAGGCGATCCTGCTGCAGCAGATCAAGGCCTACAACAACCTCTACAAGCCGACCTACATCTATCCGGAGGCGGCGTTCTGGGGGTCGGTCAACCAGA
>DATGDG010000294.1:0-5930 GCA_035311025.1 Casimicrobiaceae bacterium | reverse complement strand
CGGCCGATCTGGCGATCGCGCGAGCCCACGCAAAGCAGGATGGCGACGCGCTCGGGCTTGCGCCCGTCCGACGGGCAGCGCACACCCCTGCCCGACGAGATCATCTGCTCGACCTGGGTCGTCGTGACGACGTCGGGATAGGTGCCGAAGCCCCATTCGGGCTTGTTGACCGAGTCGAAATGGGTGAATCCCGTGCACAGGATCGCCGCGCCGACGTCGAGCGTCGTGCCGTCGGAGAGCTTCGCGCGGAACGCGCCGGGCTCGCCGGCGAACTCGGCCACCGTGCGTCCGGTCAGGCGCTGGATCGACGCATCGCCCTCGACGCGGCGGACCATGCCGCCGATCGCATCCTTCGCCCACTCGCCGGTGGGCACGAGCTTGGCGTAGCCGGAGAGGATCGGGGCACCGCCGAGGCGCTCCTGCTTCTCGACGAGGATTGCCTTCTGGCCGACGCTGGAGAGCGCCGCGGCCGCCGCGAGCCCCGAAGGGCCGCCGCCTACGATGAGGATCGGTTTGCTCACGGAAGTCTCGCGATCGGAATGAAACCGGGACCCGACGTGATCATCCGCCGGGGATCGTAGAGGTTCTCCTGCTTGCCAGCCTTGACTTCGTCGAGATACGAGACGAACTCCGCCTTCTTGGCCTGCCAGTCGATGCCCAGCTTCTCCATCAGCGTCTCGGTCGACGACGCGTGCCAGTGCGACTGGACGATCTTGTACGGATGCGCACCGCAGACCAGCGCGGCGAACTGGCAGTCGGCCAGCACCGGCAGGTCGACTTCCTTGCCCACGGCCTTGCCGATCCACTGGTTCTTGTCGAGCGTCGTGATGCAGCCGGTGTCGTGGCCGATCATCACGTCGGACTTCGCCTCGTCGATCGCGACGCGGATCTTGCGGTCGATCGCGAACGAGCGGGTGAACTCGCGCTCGGAGATGATGTGGCGGAAGCCGAAGCCGCAGCAGTCGTACCACGTCGAGTAGTCGATGACCTGCGCGCCGAGCGTCTGCATCAGCCCGGTCGACACCGCGACGCGGTTGCCGTCCATCACCGTGTCGTCGTAGATCACGTCCTGCGGCACCATCTTGTAGACGTGGCAGGCCGGGTGGATCGTCGCGCGGATGTGGCTGCAGTCGATCTCCTGCATCGCGGCGATGCGCTCGCGCATCACGTGCACCCACTCGGAGTAGTGGACCACCTCCTCGGGGATCAGCAGCTTGCCGTCGACCAGCCGGCCGAGCTTGCCGAGGATCTTGCGCACGCGCTCGCGCAGCGTCGCCGAGTGCAGCAGGTAGCCGCGCACCTCCTTGTAGTTGCCGAACGAGGTGCCACAGTGGACCAGCGGATAGTAGTAGCCGTCGGGGAGTCCCTCCGCCTTGGCCGCGACGTAGGCCTGGTGGAAGTTGCGCAGGAACACCGCCGCGAGGCTCTCGAGGTTGCCGATGCCCGAGCCGTGGTAGTTCCACGCGGTGCACGAGGTCTGGTCGGTCTCGTCGAGGTACTCGATGTCGAGGCGGTTCATCAGCCACAGCAGCGAGGTCGGGTAGCCCGGGATGTTGCCGCACTGGCCGCAGGACTTGTGGTGCCAAAGCCGCCGGGTCGGGATCTTCTTGTCCCAGCCGTAGAGCGTCTTGGCGATCACCGGCTCGTGCTCGTCGAGGATCCGGTGGACGACGATCTCGCCGTCCTTCTCGAGCTGCCACATGATGTCGCGCACGTCCTCGACGCGATCCTTCGACGTCAGCATCGAGCGCTTGTCGATCTTGAGCTCGACCCACGAGGTCGCGATGCGCGCCTCCTCGGGCGAGAGCTTGGCGTCGTGCCATTCGGAGCCGTGCCCGGTGAAGCGCTCGCCCGGCTGCGGCTCGATTCGGTTCGTCATGGTCATCTCCTTCGGCAGGTCCTTGCCGGTGCTTGGGGCCGCGTTCCTTCGCGGAACGCGGTCAGTCGTCGTCTTCCTCTTCCTGCTCGGCGATCCAGTCCTTCAGCTCGTCGCGCTTCTCGTCCATGATGTCGGTGATCACGTCGAAAAGGTTCTCGTCGATCGTCTCGAGCTGCTTCAGCACGCCGGTCTCTTCCCAGATCGTGTACAGCTCGACGGAGGTCTTGAGGTTCACCTCCCACGCCGTCGCCGTCGTGTTCAGCGTCGGCATCGGGATCGCCTTGCGCAGGAGCTTGAGCGGCGCGTCGACCTTCGCGACGTTCGGACCCCAGTCGGGGAACGCGTCCTTGGTGATCATGTCGGGCGACAGCTGGTTGCCGGTCGACACGACCTTGAGCAGGACGCGGCTGAACGGACGCAGCACGTTGCGCGCCGATTCCATGTTGTGCTTGATCGCAGTCTCCCGCATCAGCATCACGAGACCGCCGGGGGAGTTGCCGAACGGGCAGCGCGCCGCGCAGGTGTAGCACTGGGCGCAGGCCCAGATCTTCTCCTGCATCGCGTCGTAGATGCCCTCGAGGTTCTCGGTCCACAGCAGCTGGACGATCTCGCGTGGGCTGAAATCGTAGTAATGCGCCGCAGGGCAGGTCGCCGTGCAGATGCCGCAGTTGAGGCAGCCGTTCAGCTCGTGGTCGTAGCGGAGATCGGACTGGATGTCCTTGAAGATCTCCTCGAGCTTGGGGCGGGTGACGGCCGGCTTGTCGGAGACCGGGTCTCCGATCCGTTCCTGCACCCGCGTGGACGCGTGGCTCATCGTCGCTCCCGTTCGCAGGTCAGTACGTCAGGACCTTGCAGTCCTCTTCCATGATCTCCTCGATCAGGTGCGCACCGCCGACGATGCCTTCGCACTCGGGAATGAGGTCTTCCTTGGTCATGTCGAACAGGTCGAGGTTCGGCGAGCAGCAGTAGAACTTCGCGCCCGCCTCGTGCGCATCCTTGATGAAGTCGTAGACCGACTTCGGCGAGCCCTCCTTGACGAAGAGCTTCTCCGCGACGCCTTTCTTCATCAGCTTGCCGGACGTCGCGGTGCAGATCACCTCGACGTCGTATTCCATCGCGGCCGCGACCGAGGCCTGGAAGATCGGTGCGCCGAGCTCCTCGCCGTGGCGGGGATCGGTGTTGGCCATCACGATGACGAGCTTCTTTGCCATGGCGTCTTCACTCGAGGAAGGGGACTGCGATTGGACTCTGCGTGACAGCGCCCGTTCTCCAGGGTGCGCTCGCCCGCAGCTCGGCTTATATCAGTGATTTCTAATATGTTAATCAGCGCCCTCGGGGGGCGCAAGCGATTTCGCGATCGCGCACTTCATTCCAATTTCTGTGCGCGTGTTGAATTGACCGCCGTACGGGATACCCTTCACGGAACAAGGGGATTTGCTTCGCGGCGCAACGGATATCCACCATGCTGCAAGGGATATCCTTCCTTCTCTCCCCCGAATGCGGAGGAGCCTCTGCTCAGCGCGCGTTGCGCGCGAGCGTCCTGTCGTCCATCCAGCCGGTCATCTGGATCAGTCCGGTCATGATCGGCACCAGCGCATCCTCGAGCGCGCCCTGCGCTTTGCGCAGCTTGGCGAGATCGGCATCGACCTCGGGCGGCGACTCCTCGAACTCCATGATCAGGTCCTCGACCATCGCGACCTTGAGACCCGGATGGCCGGCGAAGCCGAATGCGCGGGGTCCGACCTGCCACAGCGCCGCGCGGTCGCGCGAATCGCGCGCGAGCACCCGTGCCGTTTCGGGCGGGCGCGGCCAGTCGCGCATGTAGAGCGCAAGGGGATAGGCCTTTGGCAGGTAGCCGTTGAGGGCCCCGTCGTCGACGCGCCGGGCCGTCGTCACCGAAAACTCGAACGGCGCCGGATCGACGCCTCCTCCCGCCGCGATCGCCAGAATCTGGGCGCCCAGCCCGATGCCGATGACCGGTGCCTCGCGCGTCAGGCAGGCGCACGCGAGGTCGATTTCCTTGGCCAGCGTCGGCACGTCGCGCGTGCCGCCTGCGCCCCAGGGCCCGCCGCCCAGCAGGATCAGGCCGTCGACGAGCGCCTCGGGAGGCGGCAGCGTTCCCTTGGACGTGAAGGGGCGGTGGTAGCGGAAGCGGATGCCGCGTCCTTCGAGATGGTCCTCGATCAGGCCCAGGTATTCCGCCGAGGTGTGCTGGACGACGTGGATGAGCTTCATCGGGCTTGTGAGGTGACGGCGGCCTCGACGGCAGCCTCGATGGCGCGCGCGAAATCGCCGGGCGCGACGCTCAGCAATCCGACCTGCGCCTGCCGGAAGAATCGCTCGATCGCGGGACGGGCCTCGGCTGCGTCCACCCCGCGCAGCGCCGACTCGAGGTCATACACGGTGCGGGGCGGTGTCACGAAGAAATCGCCGGTGATCAGGACCTCGCGCAGCCGGGAGAGCCGCGGACCCTCGAGCCTCACGTAGGCGGTGATCGTCCCGCCGGCGCCGGAGTGGCTCGCCGACCGGACATCCGCGACTGCGGCAGGATCGTCGATCGAAGCGACGAAGGCATCGGTGCCGATCTCCTCGCCGAAATGCGCGGCCGCCAGCGCCTCCTCGCGTGCGCAGATCTCGCCTTCGATCGGAGTGATGCCGAGGCGATCGGCGAACCCCTCGAGCAGCGCGGCCTTGATCGTCTCGATGTCTGGCGCCTCGCCCAGCAGTTCCTTCAGCGTCACGATGCGCTGCTCGGCGGAGTCGAGCGCGCGCTTAGCGAGCTTGGCTTCGGGAACGTTCAGTGCCGCGAACATGCGGGAAGGGTCCATGTCGACCAGCACCGTCCCCTGGTAGAACAGCGTGTCGCCGTCGAAGAATCCGCCGGTGCCGGAGACCTTGCGTCCGCCGACCTCGATGTCGTTGCGGGGCCGGTAGCGTGCATCGACGCCCAGCCTGCGCAGTCCCGCTGCCGCCGCCTCGCAGATCTCGCGCGCGAGATCTGCGAGCGAGGCGATCGCCAGCGTCCGGCGGTCGAACACCAGCGACCAGCCGAGCTGGCCCTCGTCGAGATAGATGGCGCCTCCGCCGGTGACGCGTCGCGCGATGCCGACACCACGGGACCTGCAGTAATCGACGCGGACCTCGTGCGAAAGCGCCTGGTGCCGCCCCACCAGGGCCGTGGGCGGGAAACGCAGGAAACGGATCGAATCCGGGATCTCGCCCGCCTTGTGGGCGTCGATCATCGCCTGGTCGAACGCGATCTGCGCGCGCCCCGGCCGAAGCCCGGTGTCGATGACCCGGAACAGGCGCGGCGCGCTCACCGGACGGCCTTCGTGCTGCGCATTCCGGTGTGCGTGCTCAGTGCGGCCCGTCCGGCGCGGGCGCAGCCTTCTTGGGCACGATCCGCAGTTGCCGGCGGATCTTGCGGACGTCGCCGCGGTTGGGCTGGAACGGATAGCTCGCGATGTCCGACGGCGGCGAATCGCCGTAGGGACGATCGCAGGCCGACACGTCCTCGGCGACCTTGCCCGGACAGCCGGACGTGCGGAATGCGACCCCCTGGTCGATGACGTCGTCGAGCTCGCCGGTGGGGATGCCGAAGTCGATCACGCGGCCCTCGCCGTCGAAGCGCATCTGGTCCATGCGCACGCCGCGGTAGTCGATCAGGTAGCGCCCGAGCTGCACGCGGCGCCACTGGTCGCGCGGCGTGGCGGGCAGGTGGTCCATCAGCGAGCCTTTCTCGGGGAAGAAGCAGAACATGTGGCTGTGTCCGCCCATGTCGACCAGCCGCTGGACCAGCGAGAGCGTGTCGTGCTCGGTCTCGCCCATGCCGACGATGATGTGCGCGCCGAATTTCTGTGACCCGAAGATGTCGCGCGCGTCCTCGAGGATCTCCCAGTAGTGCTGCCAGCTGTGCGGCGACTGCACGCCCTTGCCGCGCGTGCGGTCGAAGATGTCGGGCGTGGCGGCGTCGAGCGCGACGGTGAAGATGTCGGCGCCGAGGTCCTTCAGGCGCTTGACGTCCTCGCGCTGCATCGTCGTGGGATTCGAC
>DATGDG010000293.1:0-11179 GCA_035311025.1 Casimicrobiaceae bacterium | reverse complement strand
GGCGGGCGCGGCGCCGCTCGAAAAGATCAAGGCGGCCGGCCACGCGACTGCGGCGGGCGCACCCGCCGCCGATTACGGTGCCTCGGGCGTCTACGAAACGATCGACGTGCGCGTGCCCGACATCGGCGATTTCCACGACATCCCGGTGATCGAGGTGCTCGTGAAGCCGGGCGACACCGTCAAGGCCGAGGACGCGCTCGTCACGCTCGAGTCCGACAAGGCGACGATGGACGTGCCGTCGCCGGCTGCGGGCGTCGTCAAGGCAGTGCAGGTCAAGGTCGGCGACAAGGTGAAGCAGGGAAGCGTCATCCTGACCCTCGATGCTGCGGCAGGTGTGTCCGCACCCTCATCCCAGCCCGCTCCTGCAAGCGGAAGCGAACCGGCGCCGACACCCTCACCCCAACCCTCTCCCGCGGGCGGGAGAGGGAGCGAACCGGCGCCGACACCCTCACCCCAACCCTCTCCCGCGGGCGGGAGGGGGGGTGAACCGGCGGCTGCACCCTCACCCCAGCCCTCTCCCGCGGGCGTGAGCGCCGAAGGCGCGGATGAGGTTTCCGCGCGCAGCGCCCACGCATCGCCGTCGGTGCGCAAGTTCGCTCGCGAGCTCGGCGTGGACATCGGCGCGGTGACGGGCTCGGGACCCAAGGGCCGCATCCTCCACGAGGATGTGCAGGGTTTCGTCAAGCGCGCGCTGTCGGGCGGACCTGCACCTGCTGCGTCCGGAACGGGCATCGGCGGGGCTGCACTCAACCTGCTGGCCTGGCCGGTCGTCGATTTCGCGAAATTCGGACCGGTCGAGGCGATGCCGCTGTCGCGGATCAGGAAGATCTCGGGCGCCAACCTCGCCCGCAACTGGGTGATGATCCCGCACGTCACCCAGTTCGAGGACGCGGACATCACCGAGCTCGAGGCGCTGCGCGTCGTGCTCAACAGGGAGAACGAGAAGGCTGGCATCAAGGTCACGATGCTCGCGTTCATGATCAAGGCCGCGGCGGCGGCACTCGCGAAGTTCCCCGACTTCAACGCGTCGCTCGACGCGGGCGGCGAGAACCTGATCCGCAAGGGCTATTTCAACATCGGCTTCGCGGCGGACACGCCCAACGGCCTCGTCGTCCCGGTGCTCAAGGCGGCCGACGGCAAGGGCGTCCTGCAGATCGCGAAGGAGATGTCGGAGCTCTCGGCGAGAGCCCGCGAAGGCAAGCTCGCGCCCGCCGACATGCAGGGAGGGTGCTTCTCCATCAGCTCGCTGGGCGGCATCGGCGGCACCGCGTTCACGCCGATCATCAACGCGCCCGAGGTCGCGATCCTCGGCGTGTCGAAGAGCTCGATCAAGCCGGTGTGGGACGGCAAGGCGTTCCAGCCACGCCTGATGCTGCCGCTGTCGCTGTCCTACGACCACCGCGTGATCGACGGCGCTGCCGCGGCGCGCTTCATCGTCCATTTCGCATCGCTGCTCGCCGACTTCCGCCGGGCGGTGCTGTGACCCAGGACGAGCAGAAGCAGGCCGTCGCCCGCGAAGCGATCCGCTACGTGGTCGACGACGCGTGGATCGGCGTCGGCTCGGGCTCGACCGCCAACATGTTCATCGACGAGCTCGGCAAGATCAGGCACAGGATCAAGGGCGCCATCGCGAGCTCGGTCAGGACCGCGGAGCGTCTGAAGTCGCACGGCATCGAGGTCGAGGAGCTCAACAACGTCGCCGACATTCCCGTCTACATCGACGGCGCGGACGAAGTGACCGAACACGGCGCGATGATCAAGGGCGGGGGCGGGGCGCTGACCCGCGAGAAGATCGTCGCCGCAGTTGCGCAGCGCTTCGTCTGCATCGCCGACGCGTCCAAGCTCGTCGGCGTGCTCGGCGCGTTCCCCCTGCCCGTCGAGGTGATACCGATGGCGCGAAGCTACGTCGCGCGCGAGCTCGTCAAGCTCGGCGGATTCCCCGCATGGCGGATGGGCTTCACCACCGACAACGGCAACGTGATCCTCGATGTCTCGGAGCTTGCGATCGCCGACCCGGTCGGACTCGAGGAGCGGATCAACGGCATCGCGGGGGTGGTCACGGTCGGCCTGTTCGCGCGGCGCGGCGCCGACGTGATCCTGCTCGGCGGGGACGAGGGCGTGCGGACGATCGCGCCAGGGCACTGAAGCCCCTCACCCCACCCCTCTCCCTGCAAGCGGGAGATAGGGAGCGGAGGTCCGCGCTACAATTGGCCGCATGACGAACCTCAACGTCCCCGGCCTCGGCAGCTACACCGACGTCGCCGCCTACATGGACGGTGTCGGCGATGCCGCGCGCAGCGCATCCCGCGCGACCGCGCGGGCGGGCACGCAGGCCAAGAATCTCGCGCTCACGCGCATGGCGGCGGCGATCCGCCGCGATGGCGCGCTGCTCGCGCAGGCGAACGCTGCCGACGTCGCCGCCGCGCGCGTGTCGGGGCACGACGCCGCGTTCGTCGACCGGCTGACGCTGACGCCCGCCTCGATCGAAGCGATGGCGCGCGGCCTGGAGGAGATCGCCGCGCTGCCCGATCCGGTCGGCGAGATCTCCGATCTCAAGTACCGGCCGTCCGGGATCCAGGTCGGGATGATGCGGGTTCCGCTCGGGGTCATCGCGATCATCTACGAATCGCGGCCCAACGTCACCGCGGACGCGGCCGGACTGTGCCTGAAGGCCGGCAACGCGACGATCCTGCGCGGCGGATCGGAGGCGATCCGCAGCAACCAGGCGATCGCCAACTGCGTCCGCGAGGGGCTGCGCGACGCGGGCCTGCCCGAAGCAGCAGTGCAGGTCGTCGCGACGACCGACCGCGCCGCGGTCGGCCACCTGATCGCCGACGAGAAGCACGTCGACGTCATCGTTCCGCGCGGCGGCAAGTCTCTGATCGAGCGCATTACGCGCGATGCCCGCGTGCCCGTGATCAGGCACCTCGATGGCGTCTGCCACGTCTACATCGACGCGCAGGCCGACCTGCAGGCCGCGATCAGGATCGCCGACAACGCCAAGACCCAGCGCTACGCCCCCTGCAACACGATGGAGACGCTGCTGGTGCACGCCGACATCGCGCCGCGCGTGCTGCCGCCGCTCGCAGCGATCTACGCCGCCAAGGGTGTCGAGATGCGGGGCTGCCAACGCTCGCGCGCCCTCGTTCCGGAAATGAAGGCGGCGACCGAGGACGACTGGTACGCCGAGTACCTCGCGCCGATCATCGCCATCCGGATCGTCGATTCGCTCGACATGGCGATCGACCACATCGCGCGCTACGGTTCGCAGCACACCGACGCGATCGTGACCGAGAACCACCCGAACGCGATGCGCTTCCTGCGCGAGGTCGACTCGAGCTCGGTGATGGTCAATGCCTCGACCCGCTTCGCCGACGGCTTCGAGTACGGCCTCGGCGCCGAAATCGGCATCTCGACCAACAAGCTTCACGCCCGCGGCCCCGTCGGCCTCGAAGGACTGACCAGTCGCAAGTGGATCGTGCTCGGGACAGGCCAGATCCGCGGCTGAGCGCGCGACGACGATCGCGATGTCGAGCTCGGTCTCCATATCGATCGCGACCAATACCGCCATCGCGATCGCCAAGGGCTTCGGCTGGTTTCTCACCGGCTCGCCGACGCTGTTCGCCGAAACGGTCCACTCGCTGGCCGACGTCGGAAACCAGGTTCTGCTCAAGGTCGGCGAACTGCGCGGCCGCGGCGGTCCCGACGCCGAGCACCCGTTCGGGCGCAGCCAGGAGAAGTTCTTCTGGGCCCTGGTGTCGGCGGTCAGCGTGTTCTTCGTCGGCTGCGGCATCAACGTCTACCACGGCGTCGATGCGCTGGTGAAAGGCGGCGAGGTCGGGCATTTCACGCCGCTGGTGCTGGGCCTGCTGCTGTTCTCGCTGGCGCTGGAATCGTGGACCTTCACCGTCGCCTGGAAGGAGATCGGCGGCTGGCGCGGGGTGAAGGACAACCGCCACGATACGACGGTGATCGCGGTGCTGCTCGAGGACGGGGTCGCGCTGTTCGGCATCCTCCTGACGCTGCTGGTCGCCGGCAGCGGCTATGTCTACGGCCCGCGTCCCGAATTCGACGCCGTCGTCGCCATCGTCGTCGGTGCCATTCTCGGCGGCATGGCGCTGTTCCTCGCCGCGATCAACCGGCGCGTGCTGATCGACACGTCGGACATCGAACTCGATCGGGCGGCGCAGTCCTGGCTCGCCGGCAAGGGCATCGCCGCCAGCGTGCACTCGCTGGTCCTCGACAACGATCGCGCGATCGTGTTCGTGCGCCCGCGGGCCGAGTTGCGCGAATCCCGGGCGGTCGGCACCGACCTCACCGCGCACCTGCGGACCGCGGTCGGCAAGCGCGCCGACGCCGTCTACTGGGAATTCCCCGAACGCGGCGAGGCAGGCGCCTAGGCCGGCGCCGCGGCCCCGCGGCGGCGCTGCCAGGACAGCCACAGCGCGGCGAGCGCGATCAGCGCGAGCACCGGCAGTGCGGCGCGATTCATCGTCTCCCAGCCGCTGCCGGTGACCAGCGCGCCGGTCATGAACCCGGCGCGGCGACCGACCCGCCCCATCCACATCGACATCGGCATCGCCGCCAGCGCCGAGCCCAGGACGTAGGTCGTCGCCCCGAACGTCGCCAGCGCCTTGGTGTGCGCGAGCGAAAATCCGATCAGTCCGTTCATCGAGATCAGACCGGCTGAATTGACGAGCAACAGCGCCTGACAGCAGGCGAGCAGGAAGATGTCGCGGCGCGAAGTGTGCACGGTCAGTCCCGGTGACGCGACCGCGTCCATCGAAAACGGCGGCACGATCGAAAACCCGTATGATAATCGTCAGGCCCTTTCCGACCGCCCCCGAACTTCCGTCGATCCCGCGTCGATCCGATGTCGCTGCCATCCCTCGCTGCGGAAGTGCTGGATTTCTGGTTTCCGCCCGGCACGAGCGGCGAGAGGCCGGAGTGGTTCCAGAAGGATCCGGCGTTCGACCGGGAGATCCGCGAGCGTTTCGGCACCGCGCTGGCAGCCGGCCTCGCCGGCGCGTTCGGCGAGTGGTGCCAAAGCCCGCGCGGCGCCCTCGCGCGCATCGTCCTGCTCGACCAGTACACGCGCAACGCGTTCCGCGACACCCCGGCGGCGTTCGCGGGCGATCCTGCGGCACTCGCCACCGCCGAGGATGCGGTCGACCGCGGCTTCGACCGCGAACTCGCGCCCCGCGAGCGCGGGTTCATGTACATGCCGTTCGAGCACAGCGAATCGCTGGCGATCCAGGAGCGCTCGGTCGCACTGTTCGCCGCGCTGGCGGCGGACACCGGACTCGACGGCCAGCTGCCGTGGGCCAGGCGGCATCGCGACATCATCCTGCGCTTCGGGCGCTTTCCCCATCGCAACGACATCCTCGGCCGCGCGTCCACGCCCGAGGAGATCGAGTTCCTCGAGGAGCCGGGTTCGCGTTTCTGAAGCGCTGCCCGCAGCGACCCCGGACGCGCAAGCCGCGATGACGACGCTCGACGCTCCGGTGGCAATGCTGGGCGGGACCTTCGACCCGGTCCACTACGGCCACCTGCGCCTCGCTTCCGAGGTGCGCGACGCCCTCGCGCTGCCCGAGGTGCGCCTCGTTCCCGCGGGCGATCCGCCGCACCGCGGCGCGCCGGACGCGAGTGCCGCCGACCGCATCGCGATGCTCGAGCTCGCGATCCGCGAGTTTCCGGGGTTGACGATCGACACCCGCGAGACCCGAAGGCAGGGCAAGAGCTACACGGTGCTCACGCTCGAGGAGCTGCGCAGCGAACGTCCGCGCTCCCCCCTGCTGCTGCTGCTGGGCGCCGACGCCTTCCGCGGACTGGCGGGCTGGCACCAGTGGCGGCGCCTGTTCGATCTCGCCCACCTGGTCGTCGCGCCGCGGCCGGGAACCGCAGTGGCGGCCGACCTGCCGCCCGAGCTCGAGCGAGAATGGCGCGCGCGCCACACCGGCGACCGGACGACCTTGCGCTCCTGCCTTGCCGGGTCCATCTATGCCCAACCGATTTCGGCGCAGCCGATTTCGTCCACGGCGATCCGGGCCGCGCTCAGGAGCAGGTCCCGGGGCAAACCGGACGGCAGTCGGGACCTCGCCGGTTTGCTACCCGCCGCGGTTTTGGCCTATATTGGATCGAGACACCTCTATCTCCCCCCCGCGAATGCGCCTGTCGAAGCTGCAGAGAACCGCCGTCGAGGCACTTGAAGACATCAAGGCACGCGACATCGAAGTCCTGGACGTACGCAAGCAGACCAGCCTCTGCGACACGCTGGTCATCGCTACCGCCGACTCCAACCGGCAGGTGAGGGCGCTGGCCGACCATGTTCGCGACCGGCTCAAGGAGTCCGGCGCGACGATCCTCGGCGTCGAGGGCGAGCAATCCGCCGAATGGATCCTGGTCGACGCCGGCGACATCATCGTCCACATCATGCAGCCGGCGGTGCGCGCCCACTACAACCTCGAGGAACTGTGGGCGCCCCAAGCACGCGCCCGCCGCCCGAGGCAAGCATCGGTCGCTTGAGGCTCTGCCTCGTCGCCCTGGGACACAGGATGCCCGCATGGGTCGCCGCCGGTTTCGACGACTATGCGAAGCGCCTGCCGCGGGAATCCCCGCTCGAACTCGTCGAATTGAAACCCGAGCCGCGCGACCGCGGCCGGTCGGTCGAGCAGATGCTCGGCGCCGAAGCAAAGCGCATCGCCGCCGCGACCGCCGGCTACGCCTGCGTCGCGCTCGACGAGCGCGGAGCGCGCTGGTCGACGCACGATCTCGCCGACCACCTCCGGCAATGGCGCGAGGCCGGCCGCGACGTTGCGTTCGTCATCGGCAGCGCCGACGGGCTCCACGCCGACGTGAAGGCGACGGCGCTGGCGGTCGTGTCGCTGTCGGCGATGACGCTGCCCCACGGGCTCGCGCGCGTCATCCTCGCCGAACAGGTCTACCGCGCAACCAGCATCCTTGCCGGGCATCCCTACCACCGCGAATGACGGGACACCGATGAGCGCACCCCTCCTCTATCTCGCCTCGAAGAGCCCCCGCCGCCATGCCCTGCTGAGGCAGCTCGACGTCGAATTCGAGCCGCTGCTGCTGCGGGAGGCGATCGGTCGCGCCCGCGACGTCGTGGAGGAGGTCCTCGATGCCGAACCCGCGGCGCATTACGTCGAGAGGATGGCGCGCACCAAGGCCCAGGTCGGCTGGCAGCGCATGCAGAATCGCAAGCTCGCCGAGCGACCGATGCTCGGGGCGGACACCGAGGTCGTCCTCGACGGCGAAGTCTTCGGCAAGCCGCGCGACGCCGACGACGCGGCGCGGATGATCAAGCGTCTCTGCGGAAGGACCCACCAGGTGCTGTCCGCCGTCGCGCTGCGCTGGCAGGACCAGACCGAGGTCGAGATCTCGGTCTCGAAGGTGACGCTGCGGCGGCTCGCGGCGGCCGACATCGAGCGCTACGTCGCGACCGGCGAGCCGATGGACAAGGCCGGCGGCTATGCGATCCAGGGGCGCGCCGCGGCGTTCGTCACGCGCCTGGAAGGCAGCTACAGCGGCGTCGTCGGCCTGCCCCTGGCCGAGACCGCGGCGCTGCTCGCGCGCATCGGCGTCTCCGTGCTATAACGATCCCGCTCGCGCGGGACGCCCATCGTCGAAGGATGGGATCACAGGGGCCGCGAGCGGCGCCGACCGAGCCCGGATGACGCACGAGATCCTCATCAACGTCACCCCGCAGGAAACCCGGGTCGCGATGCTCGAGCAGGGCGTCGTCCAGGAACTGCACATCGAACGGTCGAGCGCACGGGGCCTCGTGGGCAACATCTGCCTCGGCCGCGTGGCGCGGGTCCTTCCGGGCATGCAGAGCGCATTCGTCGAGATCGGGCTCGAGCGCGCCGCGTTCCTGCACATCGCCGACATCTGGGAGCATCGCCAGAACGGGCACGGCGAGCACAGGCCAATCGAGCGCATCCTCAACGAGGGGCAGACGCTGCTCGTGCAGGTGATCAAGGACCCGATCGGCACCAAGGGCGCACGGCTGTCGACGCAACTGTCGCTCGCCGGGCGCCTGCTCGTCTACCTTCCGCAGGATTCGCACATCGGCATCTCGCAGCGGATCGAGGACGAGCACGAGCGCGAAAACCTGCGCGGAAGGCTGCAGATGCTCCTCCCCGAAGGCCTGTCGGGCGGTTTCATCATCCGCACGATGGCCGAGGCGGCGTCCGAGCGCGAGATGCAGACCGACATCGCCTACCTGACCAAGCTGTGGAGCGACCTGACGGAGCGCGCGAACGAGGTGCCGGCGCCGTCGGTCCTCTACCAGGACCTGAACCTCGCCCAGCGGGTGCTGCGCGACATGACGACCGACGAGACCTCGCGCGTGGTCGTCGATTCGCGCGAGACCTTCGTCAGGATGCAGGACTTCGCCCGCGAATACACGCCGGCGCTGGTCGAACGGATCCAGCATTACGCCGGCGAGCGGCCGCTGTTCGACCTGCACGGCGTCGAGGACGAGATCGAGCGCGCGCTGGCGCGACGGGTGAACCTCAAGTCCGGCGGCTACCTGATCTTCGACCAGACCGAGGCGATGACGACGATCGACGTCAACACCGGCGGCTTCGTCGGCGGACGCAGCTTCGACGAGACGATCTTCAAGACGAACCTCGAGGCGGCACAGGTGATCGCGCGCCAGCTGCGGATGCGCAACCTCGGCGGGATCATCATCATCGACTTCATCGACATGGAGAATCCCGACCACCGCAACGCCGTGCTCGCCGAACTCGGGAAAGCGCTCGAAAAGGACCGCACGCGGCTCACCGTCAACGGCTTCACCCAGCTCGGCCTGGTCGAGATGACGCGCAAGCGCACCCGGGAATCGCTGGCCCACGTGCTGTGCGAGCCCTGCCCCACCTGTGGCGGACGCGGCGAGTTCAAGACCGCGCAGACAGTCTGCTACGAGATCCTGCGCGAGATCGTGCGCGAGGCCAAGCAGTTCAACGCACGCGAGTTCCGCATCCTCGCCTCGCAATCGGTGATCGACATGTTCCTCGACGAGGAATCGCAGAGCCTCGCGCAGCTCGGCGACTTCATCGGGAAACCGATCTCGCTGCAGGTCGAGACGCTCTACACGCAGGAGCAGTACGACGTCGTGCTGATCTGAGGAGACTGCGATGGCCGTCACCACGATGAATCACTTCACGATCCTGACCGACGACGTGCCGGCGACCGTCGGGTTCTATCGCGACCTGCTCGGGCTCATCGACGGCCCCCGCCCGCCATTCGACTTCCCCGGCGCGTGGATGTACGCGGACGGTGTCCCGATCCTGCACATCGTCGGCGGTCGCCCCGCAGGCGAGCTTCGCGCCGGCGTGATCGACCACATGGCGTTCTCCGCCACCGGCCTTGCCGACACCCTCGCGCGCCTGTCGGCCCGCGGCATCGGGTACAGCTGCCGCCGCCTTCCCGGCGGTCAGACATGGCAGCTGTTCTTCAACGACCGCAATGGGGCGCGCATCGAGCTCGATTTCGCCGGCGACGAGCCGGGACCCGACGAGCGCATCCAGGCGGCCGATGCCTAGCGTCCACCGCCAGCGCCCACAGCTCGCCATCGATCACCTGGTCGTCGCGGCGCGCTCGCTCGCCGAGGGCACGGCATGGCTGCGCGGGCGGGTCGGGGTCGATGCGCAGCCGGGTGGCGCCCACGTCGCGATGGGGACGCACAACGCGCTGGTCGGGTTGGGTCCGCGGCTCTACCTCGAGGTGATCGCGATCGACCCCGCGGGCGTTGCGCCGGCCCGGCCACGCTGGTTCGACCTCGACGACCCCGGAATGCGCGCAAGGCTCGCCGAGGGTCCCGCGCTCGTGCACTGGGTCGTGCGCACGCACGACATCGACACCGACGCGACGCGCGCCGACCTCGGGTCGATCCTGGCGATGGCGCGCGGGGATTTCCGGTGGCGCATCACCGTCCCCGACGACGGGCGCCTGCCGCAGCGCGGGCTGGTGCCGACGCTGATCGAGTGGTCCGACGCGCGGCACCCCGCCGATCGCCTCGGGCATCCGGGGCTCTCGCTGGTCGCGCTCGCCGGCGAGCATCCGGATCCCGCACCCGTACGCAAGGCGCTGGACGCGCTGGGGCTCTCCGAGATCCTCAAGGTGTCCTACGGCCGCTCGCCGCGGCTCGCGGCGATGCTGCGCACGCCGCGCGGACTGGTCACCCTCTGACCGGCGTCATCCGAGCGCGCCGCGCGCCTCGATCGGCCAGACGCCGGCGACGACGCCGCTGCGCACCGCAACGATGAAATCGTAGAGATTGACGGTCGGATCGCAGTGGCCGGGAACGAGCCAGACGCGCTCGCCCAGCGCAAGCGGGGTCCGCGCGGCGTCGACGCCCAGCACGCCGTGCTCGTCGGAAGCCTTAAGGTACGCGATCCCGCCCTGGCCCTCGCGGGCGTGCACCTGCGGCAGCCCCGAGTCGAAGGAGAACGCCTTGAGGCCCGCGTCGACGATCGCGCGACCGGGCGCCGGCGCGCTCATCACCCCGGCCAGGACGAAGAGGCTCTGCTCGAATCGCCACCCGGCCTCGTCGGCGACGTTGCGCATGTAGTCGGCGTCCATGAACACGTACGAGCCCGGCTGCAACTCGTTGTAGACGCCGGAATCGCGCTCGTGCTGCCAGGTGCCGGTGCCCGCCCCGGTCACGATGTCGCAGGCGATGCCCGCAGCCGCGATCAGCTCGCGCGTGGCCTGCGCGTCGCGCGCGGCGAGCGCGGCCGCCGCCCGCCGCTCGGCGGGCGCGCGAAGATGCTGTGCGGCGCCGTGGTAGGCGTGCAGGCCGCGAAAGCGCAGCCCGGGCTCCCGCGCGATCGCCTCGGCGAGCGCCAGCGCGGGGCGGCCCGGCGCAACGCCGCAGCGATGCGCGCCGACGTCGACCTCGACGCAGACGTCGAGCAGCGCCGACGCGCCGCGTGCCGCTGCGCCGAGCAGCGGCACTGCCTGCGGCGAATCGACCAGCACCCCGATCGTCGCTTCCCGGGCGAGCGAGGCCAGCCGCGCGAGCTTCGCCGGCGCCACGACCTCGTTGGTGAGCAGCACGTCGCGGATGCCTGCCGCGACGAAAGCCTCCACCTCGTCGGTCTTCTGGCAGCAGATCCCGACCGCTCCGCGCGCGATCTGCATGCGGGCGATCGCG
>DATGDG010000292.1:0-11063 GCA_035311025.1 Casimicrobiaceae bacterium | reverse complement strand
GCTGCACGCAGACCGCGAGCATTCCATCGGCGTGGAGTTCGAAGGTTTCGCCGTGCTCGTTGAGCGCCCGAACCCGGATCCTCGCGGCGCGCGCAACCTTGTCGTAGTAGCCGGGAACCGACAGGCAGCCTTCCTCGTTTTCAGCCTCGCCCTCGGCCTTCAGGAGCACCGGATTGATGAACACCCGCAACTCGTCCCGCGCATCCGAAATGTCGATGATGATCACTTGTTTGTGAACGTTCACTTGCGTCGCGGCGAGCCCGACGCCGGGGGCCGCATACATCGTCTCGGCCATGTCGGCGACGAGCTTGCGGATTTCCGGCGTCACGACGGCAACCGGGGCTGCAACCTTTTTGAGACGCGGATCCGGATATTCGAGGATTGGAAGCAGGGCCATGTGCGCTTTGGCTTGCAAAATGCAAGTTCCAGATGCAGAATCGTCCTTAAGTCGTTATTTTGTGGCGGTTTAGGACGTTAGCAAGTCCGCCCCACCCGAAAGAGGCCATATGCGTCAATACTTTACCACAGCTTCGCGCCTGATCGCGATTTGCGCGCTCCTCTGCATCGCGGCCGGGAGCGCAGCTGCGCGCGCCCAGTCGATCCCGCTCGCCGACAATCCGCCGTCAAGCTACACGGTGAAGAAGGGCGACACGCTCTGGGGCATCGCCGGCAAGTTCCTCAAGCAGCCCTGGCGCTGGCCAGAATTGTGGCGGATGAACCGCGAACAGATCCACAACCCCAACCTGATCTACCCGGGCGACGTCGTCAAGCTGGGCATGGTCAACGGCCAGCCCGAACTGTACCTCGAGCGCCATACGGTCAGGCTCGAGCCTTCGGTGCGAATCGCACCGCTCGCCGAGCGTGCGATCCCGGCGATCCCGCAGGCCGACATCGAGCCATTCCTGACCCGACCGTTGATCACCGGCCCTGGGGGCCTCGCCGACGCGGCGGAGATCGTCGCCGGCCGCGACGACCGGGTCGTGCGCGGACAGGGCGACGTGATCTACGTGGCGGGACTCGACCCGCACGGAGGTGACCTCTGGTACATCTACCGTCCCGGCCAGCGTCTGGTTGACGTCACCGGCGAGACGCTGGGTTACGAGAACAAGTTCCTCGGCACCGCGCGCGTCGACAAGTTCGGCGACGTGGCGACGGCCCGGATCGAATCCGCCACCGAGGAGGTCCTCGTCGGCGACCGCCTGATTCCGGCGGCGCGCGAAGTGGTCCAGAACTACGTTCCCCACGCTCCCGACCACCCGATCGGCGGCTTCATCCTGAAGCTCGCCAACGACGGATCGGAGACCGGGCGCGGCTACGTGGTCGCGCTCGACCGGGGCAAGGATGAGGGGCTGGAAGTCGGCAACGTGCTCGCGATCTTCCGGGTCCGCCCGCCGGTCCGCGATCCGCGGCCTGGCCAGGAAGGCCCGCCCACGATGTTCCCGAACCTCGACAACACGACGGTGTTCTCGCGGCCCAAGTACCTGGGCATCCCCGACGAGCGCATGGGCGTCCTGATGGTGTTCCGGGTATTCGACCGCGTGTCCTATGCGCTGGTCCTCAATTCGACCGGCCCGGTTCGCGCCGGCGATTACGTCAGCAACCCCTGACCTCGGCGCGCGGCGGGCCAGGCCCGCGCGCGCCCACCGGTTCTGGTGAGCGTCGATTCGCGCACGCTCGCGTGGGCGGAGCTCGCATCGAGGTCGCTTCCGCAACGCGCCGTCGTCGAGCTGCTCCGCGCATTCGGGGACCCGGTGACCGTGCTGTCCGCGACCCGGGCCCAGCTCTCGCGCATCGTCGCGCCGTCGCTCGTCGACCGCGTGCTGGCCGCCGCGCCCCGTGCCGAAATCGACGCGACCGCGCGCTGGCTCGAGGATCCCGCCCATCACCTGATCGCCTGGGACGATGCCGACTATCCGCGCGCGCTGCTCGACGTGGGCGACGGGCCGCCGGTGCTGTTCCACATCGGCCGACGCGACCTGCTGAACCGCCCGGCGATCGCGATCGTCGGCAGCCGGCATGCAACCCCGCAGGGAATCGCGACGGCGCGCGAGTTCGCCGCAGCCCTGTGCACCGCCGGGCTCACGATCGTGTCGGGGCTGGCCGAGGGCATCGACACCGCGGCCCACGCGGGTGCGCTCGAAGTCACGCCTGATCGTGCCACCCGCGCGCCGGGCTCACCGCCCGCCACGGGGTCGACGATCGCAGTCGTCGGCACCGGCCCCGATCGAGTCTATCCTCCGAACAACCGCGACTTGGCGGCGCGAATCGCGTCCGAGGGCGCGCTCGTCTCCGAGTACTTTCCCGGAACGCCGGCGCGCAAGGAGAATTTCCCGCGTCGCAACCGCCTGATCAGCGGCCTTTCGCGCGGCGTGCTGGTCGTCGAGGCGACGCTGTCGTCGGGATCGCTGATCACGGCGAGGCTCGCCGGCGAGCAGGGCCGCGAAGTGTTTGCGATTCCCGGATCGATCCATTCGCCGTTCGCCCGCGGTTGCCACAGGCTGATCCGCGAGGGCGCCAAGCTCGTGGAGACTGCGCAGGACGTCCTGGTCGAGCTTGGATGGGCGCAGCCTGCGGTCGAGATCCCGGTGTCCGCGAAGCTTGGAGGCACCGCAGGCGCACGGACCGGAGGCTTCGCCGCCACTGCGGCAGTCGATCTCGTCGGCGCCCGGGGCAGCGATGCTTCACCGCTGCTTGCGGCGATGGGCTACGATCCCGTCGGCATCGACGTGCTGGTGGCGCGCACCGGGCTGCCGGCCTCGGAGGTCGGGGCCGGACTCGTGCAACTGCAGCTCCAGGAACGTGTCGATGCATTGCCCGGGGGACTGTGGCAATGCAGGAGGCAAGTGCGGTAGCGAGCGCTCACTAGGTGCCCGAGCGCCACCAAGTGGAGCGTCCATGACGATCCCCGGCCCTGTACCCCCGGCATCGTCCAAACGACGGTTGCCCGCGGCTCGGGTCCTTCGGTAGTATCGGCGGCCCCGAATCCCCGGCCGGCGCCCCGCGCTTGGCAATCGCCTGCCCGGGCCGCATGTTGTTGGTTCAACCCGGCACGGCACCCGCCGCCGGCGCAACGCAGCCTTTCCCGAACCCGGATCCCCTTGCCGAAGACCCTGATCATCGCCGAGAAGCCCTCCGTCGCCGCCGACATCGCGCGGGTGCTGGGCGGCTTCACCAAGCACGCCGATTACTACGAAAGCGACGCCTACGTGCTTTCATCCGCGGTCGGGCACCTGCTCGAGATCGGCATGCCCGAGGACGAGGAGGTGAAGCGAGGCAAGTGGACGTTCGCCCACCTGCCGGCGGTTCCCTCGCGCTTCGAGCTGAAGCCGATCGAAAAGAACGAGACGCGCCTCAAGACGCTGCTGAAGCTCATCAAGCGCAAGGACGTCAACCGCCTGGTCAACGCCTGCGACGCGGGCCGCGAAGGCGAGCTGATCTTCCGCTACATCGCCCAGTACGCGAAGACCGACAAGCCGATCGACCGCCTGTGGCTTCAGTCGATGACCCCGGCGTCGATTCGCGAGGGTTTCGAACGCTTGCGCAGCGACCAGGCGATGCGCCCGCTCGCCGACGCCGCGGTGTGCCGCTCGGAATCGGACTGGCTGGTCGGCATCAACGGCACGCGCGCGATGACCGCGTTCAACTCCAAGTCCGGAGGATTCCAGCTGACGACGGTCGGCCGCGTGCAGACCCCGACGCTCGCGATCATGGTCGAGCGCGAGCAGAAGATCCGCGCGTTCGATCCCCGCAACTACTGGGAACTCATCGGAACGTTCCGCGCCGAAGCCGGCGAATACACGGGGCGGTGGTTCGACGAGAATTTCAGGAAGGGGGTGGACGCCCAGGGCGCCACCGCAGACGACCCGGACCGCCGTCCCGAGCGGATCTGGGACGAGGCGACCGCGCGGGCGATCGCCGGCGCCTGCGTCGGCAAGCCCGGGCAGGTCACCGAGGAATCCAGGCCGTCGACGCAGATCGCTCCGCTGCTCTACGACCTCACGAGCCTGCAGCGCGACGCGAACGGCCGGTTCGGCTTCTCTGCGCGAACGACGCTGTCGCTGGCGCAGGCGCTCTACGAAAAGCACAAGGCGCTCACGTATCCGCGAACCGATTCGCGCGCACTGCCCGAGGACTACCTGGGCACGGTCAATGCCACGCTCGGGGAGCTCGCCGGGACCCACGCCTACGGCGGGTTCGCGAGCAGCATCCTCAAGAACAAGTGGGTGCGGCCGAACAAGCGCATCTTCGACAACTCGAAGATCTCGGACCACTTCGCGATCATTCCGACGCTGGTCCGGCCGAAGCACCTGAACGAAGTCGAAGGCAAGCTCTACGATCTCGTCGTCAGGCGCTTCCTCGCCGTGTTCCATCCGGCCGCCGAGTTCCAGGTCACGACGCGGATCACGCGGGTGGGCAAGGAGCCGTTCAAGTCCGAAGGCAAGGTGCTCGTCCAGCCGGGGTGGCTTGCCGTCTACGGCAAGGAAGCGGCGGGTGACGAGCCGATGCTGACGCCGGTCAAGATTCGCGAAGTCGTCGAGCCGTCCGCAGCCAGGACCGATGCCCCCGATCGGGCGAGCGCCACCCGGCGTTACGAAGGTGTCGAGACGGTCGCAACGGAAAAGGTCGACGTCATGGCCCTGACGACGCGCCCGCCGCCGCGCTACAACGAAGCGACGCTGCTGTCCGCGATGGAAGGCGCCGGCAAGTCGATCGAGGACGACGAGTTGCGCGAGGCGATGCGCGAAAAAGGCCTCGGCACGCCCGCGACCCGCGCGCAGATCATCGAGGGACTCATCGCCGAGCGCTACATCCTGCGCGAAGGCAAGGACCTCATCCCGACGCCCAAGGCGTTCTCGCTGATGACGCTTCTGCACGGCCTCGGCATCCCGGAGCTCTTTTCGCCCGAGCTCACGGCCGAATGGGAATTCAAGCTTGCGCAGATGGAGCACGGCAAACTGCCGCGCAGCGAATTCATGCGCGAGATCGTGCAGATGACCGAGCATATCGTCGTGCAGGCGAAGAACTACGAGAGCGACACGATCCCCGGCGACTTCGCGACGCTCAGGTCGCGCTGCCCGAAATGCGGCGGCGAGGTCCACGAGCGGTACAAGAAATTCCAGTGCATCGACTGCGACTTCGGCTTCTGGAAGATCATGGGCGGCCGCCAGATCGCCCCCGACGAGGCCGACACGCTGCTGTCGACGCGTGAACTGGGCCCGCTCGACGGCTTTCGCAGTCGCCTCGGGCGGCCGTTCTCGGCGAAGCTGCGGCTGACCGACGCCAACGAAATCGAATTCGATTTCGGGCCCCGCCTCGACGACGAAGAACAGGCCGCGCCCGACTTCTCGGGCCAGACGGCGCTCGGCCCCTGCCCGAAATGCGGTCATCGCGTCTTCGAGACCCCGAGCGCCTACGTCTGCGAGCGTGCGGTAGGCGAGGCGAGGACCTGCGATTTCCGCTCGGGCCGCACGATCCTCCAGCGCCCGATCGAACGCGAGCAGATGGCCAAGCTGCTCGAAACGGGCAAGACCGACCTCCTGCAGTTCGTGTCGACCCGGACACGCCGCCCATTCTCGGCCTTCCTCGTCAAGCAGCCGGACGGCAAAGTCGGCTTCGAGTTCGAGGCCAGGGAGCCCGGGCGCAAGGGCGGGCGTCCGGCCCGCGCAGCGGCACTGCGCACGCTCGGCGTGCACCCGCGCGACGGACAGCCGGTGGAGGTGCATGCGGGGCGTTACGGCCCCTACGTCAAGCACGGCACGATCAATGCGACCCTGCCCGACAGGGACGCCGTCGACACGCTGACACTCGAGGAAGCCGTGGCACTGGTCGACACGAAGGCGGGGCGCGATGCGCCCGCGACCAGGCGCGCAGCGAAGACCCGCGCAGCGCGCAAGACACCGGCCGTCGCCTCGGAACCCGAAGCGCCGGCGGCGCCGCCGCGTGCCCCGAGGATGGCCGGCTCGCACAAGGCGCCTGCCGCGACCAAGAAGGCACCCGCAACCGCGAAAACCCGGGTCGCAACCAAGAAGACCGCCGCGAGGAAAACCACCCAGGCGAGGAAGGGTGCTGCCGCCACCCCGGCGGGGACCGCCGCCGCGGCCGCGCGCAAACCCGCCGGTCGCCGTGCGACGCGAACCACGCGCGGCTAGCGCGGCGAGCACGGCAAGCCAACGCGGATCCCGATGCAACGACTCCTGATCGTCGCCGGCGTCGTGCTGCTGCTGGCCGGCCTCGCGTGGCCATGGCTGTCCAGGCTCGGTCTCGGTCGATTGCCAGGCGACATCAACGTCGAGCGGGACGGGTGGTCGTTTCATTTCCCGCTGATGACCAGCGTCATCGTGTCGCTGGTCCTGACGCTGCTCCTCTGGCTGTTCAGGAAGTAGCGGATCGCCCGTCAGTCCGCGCGCCCCGCGCAGTTTCAGGAACCTGCAGCGCCACCGACGTCGAAGCGGATTCCCTGCGCGAGCGGCAGGTCGCGGCCCCAGTTGATCGTGTTGGTCTGGCGCCGCATGTACGCCCGCCAGGCATCGGAGCCCGACTCGCGCCCGCCGCCGGTCTCCTTCTCTCCGCCGAACGCTCCGCCGATCTCGGCACCCGAAGTCCCGATGTTGACGTTCGCGATGCCGCAGTCGCTGCCCGACGCCGCGAGGAACGCCTCGGCCGTGCGCAGGCTCTGCGTGAACAACGACGACGACAAGCCCTGGCACACGCCGTTGTTCATCGCGATCGCCTCGTCGATCGTGTCGAAGGCCATCACGTACAGGATCGGCGCGAAGGTCTCGCGCTGCACCAGCGCCGACGTGTTGTCGATGGCGGTGACGATCGTCGGCTCGACGAAGTGGCCGGCCCGGACGATCGCCTTGCCGCCGTGCACGAGGCGCGCCCCCGATGTGCGCGCCTCGTCGATGGCGCGGGCGTACGCCGTCACCGCGGCATCGTCGATCAGCGGACCCATCAGCGTTCCCGGATCGAGCGGGTCGCCGATCCTGACCTGCGCATACGCGCGCGCAAGGCGCGCGAGCAACTCGTCGATGCGTGACCGGTGCACGATCAGCCGGCGGGTCGTCGTGCAGCGCTGCCCTGCCGTGGCGACCGCGCCGAAGAGCACCGACGGAACGACGAGGTCGAGGTCCGCGTCGTCGGCAACGATGACCGCGTTGTTGCCACCGCATTCGAGCAGCAGCTTGCCGAAACGTGCGCCCACGGTGTGCGCGACCGAACGCCCGACTGCGGACGATCCGGTGAACGACAGAAGCGACACCCGTGCATCGGCGGCGAGCGCCTGTCCCGGCTCGTGTCCGCCGATCGCCAGCCCGAACACCGGCGGCAGCGCGAGCTCCTCGACCACGCGGTCGGCGAGCGCCGACACCGCGAGGGCGCACAGCGGCGTCTTCGGCGAAGGTTTCCAGACCGTCGCGTTGCCGCAGACGCAAGCGAGCATCGCATTCCAGGCCCAGACGGCGACCGGGAAATTGAACGCGGTCACGACGCCGACGACGCCCAGCGGATGCCACTGCTCATACATCCGGTGCGACCGCCGCTCGGACTGCAGCGTCCTGCCATAGAGCATCCGCGACTGGCCCACGGCGAAATCGGCGATGTCGATCATCTCCTGCACTTCGCCGTCGCCTTCGGCCTTGATCTTGCCGTTCTCGAGCGACACCAGCGTGCCGAGCGCATCCTTGTGCTCGCGCAGGAGCTCCGCGCAACGCCGCACCGCGTCGCCGCGTCTGGGTGCCGGCACGTCGCGCCATGCCCGCGCCGCGTCGGTCGCCGACCGGAGCAGGCGATCGACGTCTTCCGCATTCGCCGTGGCGACACGCCCCAGAGCCCGACCGTTTGCCGGGTTTGTCGATGCAAGCAGCGGGCCGTGCAGCAGGGGGCCGAGCGGGCGTCGCACCTGGCCGTCGGGATCGACGGTCAGGCCGAGCTTCGCAAGCGTCGATGCGATGCGCGGATCGTGGTTCATCTTTGCTCCCGCTGCGTGACGGGTTGCTCGGTCACTGGCAGACGGTGCCGGGGCCCGCCGTCCGGTACAGCGTCCTCCCGATATCGCGGGCGCGAAAGGCTCAGACGTCGAGGTTGCGCACTCCCAGCGCGTTGCTCTCGATGAAAGCGCGTCGCGGCTCGACCTGCTCGCCCATCAGCGTCGAGAAGATCTCCTCCGAGCCGATCGCATCCTCGATCTGCACCCTGAGCAGGCGCCGCACCGAGGGATCCATCGTCGTTTCCCACAGTTGCTCGGGATTCATCTCGCCCAGGCCCTTGTAGCGCTGGATCGCGACGCTGTCGCGCGCTTCGCCGAGCAGCCAGTCGAGCGCCTCCTTGAAGGACTTGACCGCATACTGCTTGTCACCGCGCCTGACGGCGGCGCCCGGATGGATCAGGCCCTGCAGCACGTCGGCGGCGTGGCGGATCTGCACCGCGTCGCCGCTCGCGAGGAAGTCGGCGTCGATCGCGGTCGCATGCGGCGTGCCGTGGTGCGTGCGCACGATGACGAGGCGGTGCACCTCGTTCGTCGCGTCATAGCGCGCTTCGACGACGACCTCGGGATCGGCGATCGCGGCCTGCAGCGCTGCAGCGCTGCGTGCTGCAGCGGCTTCGCCCGACAGGTCGGGTTGGACGCCATTCAGGATCGCTCGCAGCGCGGCGGAGTCGACCAGCCGTCCGAGGCGCTCGATGACGGCTTCGGCGAGAAGATACTCGCGCGCGACGTCGCCGAAGGACTCCGCCGACAGGGGCTCGCGCCGCTCGCCGGGCACGAGCTCGGCACCCTTCAGGGCGACGCGCAGCAGATGCTGCTTCAACTCGTGGTCGTCCTTCAGGTACACGTCCTCCCGACCCTGCTTGGCCTTGTACAGCGGCGGCTGAGCGATGTAGATGTGGCCGCGCTCGACCAGCTCCGGCATCTGCCGGTAGAAGAACGTCAGCAGCAGCGTGCGAATGTGCGAGCCGTCGACGTCCGCGTCGGTCATGATGATGATGCGGTGATAGCGCAGCTTGTCGGCGTTGAACTCCTCCTTGCCGAAACCCGTGCCGAGCGCCGTGATCAGCGTGACGATTTCCTGCGAGCTCACGAGCTTGTCGAAACGCGCGCGCTCGACGTTCAGGATCTTGCCTCGCAGCGGGAGGATCGCCTGGAATTTGCGGTCCCGCCCCTGTTTCGCGGAACCGCCCGCCGAATCGCCCTCGACCAGGTAGATCTCGCACAATGCGGGATCACGCTCCTGGCAGTCGGCGAGCTTGCCAGGCAGGCCCATGCCGTCGAGCACGCCCTTGCGCCGCGTCAGCTCGCGCGCCTTGCGCGCGGCCTCGCGCGCACGCGCCGCGTCGACGATCTTGCCGCAGATGATCTTCGCGTCTGCTGGATTCTCGAGCAGGAACTCTCCGAGCTTGGCACTGACCACCTCCTGCACGATCGGCTGTACCTCGGAGCTCACCAGCTTGTCCTTGGTCTGCGACGAGAACTTGGGCTCCGGCACCTTCACCGATAGCACGCAGGTGAGGCCCTCGCGCATGTCGTCGCCGGTGGTCTCGACCTTCGCCTTCTTCGCGACTTCTTCCTTCTCGATGTAGTTGTTCAGCGTCCGCGTCATGGCCTGCCGCAGCCCGGTCAGGTGGGTTCCGCCGTCACGCTGGGGAATGTTGTTCGTGAAGCACTGCACCGATTCCGCGTACGAATCGTTCCACTGCATCGCGACCTCGACGGTGACGCCGTCCTTCTCGCCGATTGCCGTGAATATCTTCGGGTGCAGCACGGTCTTGCTGCGGCTCATGTACTCGACGAAGCCGCGGATGCCTCCCGAATACGCGAAGTTCTCGCTCTTGCCGTCGCGCTGGTCGACGAGCTCGATCTTGACGCCGTTGTTCAGGAACGAGAGTTCGCGGATGCGCTTGGCGAGGATCTCGTAGTGGAACTCGATGCGGCCGAAGGTCTCGGTCGCCGCCATGAAATGCACTTCGGTCCCGCGCCGGTCGGTCGTGCCCGCGGCCGCCAGCGGCGCGACGGGGACGCCGTGCCGGAACTCCATCTGGTAAACGCGACCGTTGCGCCAGATGCGCAGCTTCAGCCACTCGGACAGCGCGTTGACCACCGACACGCCGACGCCATGGAGGCCGCCGGAAACCTTGTAGCTGTTCTGGTCGAATTTGCCCCCGGCGTGCAGCTCGGTCATGACGATTTCGGCGGCCGACCGGCGCTCGTCGTCGTCTTCCTTGATGTCGGTCGGGATGCCGCGTCCGTTGTCGACGACCGACACCGAGTTGTCGGCGTGGATGACGACCTTGATGTCGTCGCAGTAGCCGGCCAGCGCTTCGTCGATGGCGTTGTCGAGCACCTCGAACACCATGTGGTGCAGGCCAGTGCCGTCGGACGTGTCGCCGATGTACATCCCCGGCCGCTTGCGGACTGCATCGAGCCCCTTCAGGATCTTGATGCTCGAAGAATCGTAGTCGTCGCCGTGCTGCTTGGGTTTCGGATTTGCTGGGGTCATCGCTGCTTTCGAAGGGACTGCCTGGGCGATCAGATGCGCATCGGCATGACGACATACTTGTAGTCGTCGCGGCCGGGAATGGTGATCAGCGCACTGGAATTGGCATCGCCCAATGCCACGCGGACGTTCTCGCTCGAGATGTTCGAGAGCACGTCGAGGAGGTAGGTGATGTTGAAGCCGATGTCGAGGCCTTCGCCCTTGTAGGCGACCGGCAGCTCTTCCTCGGCCTCTTCCTGCTCGCTGTTGGCGCAGATGATCCGCAGCTGGTCGTCGCCAAGCACCAGCCGCACGCCGCGGAACTTCTCGTTGGACAAGATGGCCGCGCGCTGCAGCGCAGAGAGGAAACCCACCCGCTCGAGCTCGATCATCTTCGAGTGCCCGGCAGGGATCACCCGGTTGTAGTCGGGGAACTTGCCGTCGACGACTTTCGACACCAGCTCGACGTTGCCGAATCGGAACCGGACCTGGTTCGCCAGGATATCGATGGCGAGCGGGTCGTCGACGTCCTCGAGCAGCTTGGAGAGCTCGAGGACCGTCTTGCGCGGCAGGATCACTTCCTGGCGCGTGTAC
>DATGDG010000291.1:0-7731 GCA_035311025.1 Casimicrobiaceae bacterium | reverse complement strand
GACCCGGTATGCGCGAGCACGGTCAGGTCGCGGTCGACGACCCAGATCCGCGCGTCGATCCGGGACAGCCCGCGGATGATCTGCTCGATTTCGGGCGAGGCCGATGGCGGCAGCGTCACGCCCCCGCTCCCCTCGTCCGCGACGCGCTCGCGCGCAAACGATGCGATCGGGTCGGGCGGCGTGTCGAACAGGCGCGGGCGGTCGTTGAGCGCGGTGGCGATCGCCTGGGCGGTGCCTGCGAGCGTGCGGTCCTGGGCGCTCTGCAGGAAGCGCTCGATCTCGCGCGCGTACTGGTAGCCCAGCCATGGCAATGCCAGGAAGACCGTCAGCACCAGCGCGAGCTGCGCGCGGATGCCCAGCGGCGGCGAGTATCGCCTGATCGCCCTCGCAATCCGGCCGCCGGCCATCGCCCGATCGGTCGCGGGTGCGCCGCGTTCAGGACGCCGCGGCGTCCCAGCGATAGCCGAGGCCATAGACGGTCACGATGCGGTCGAACGCCGGGTCGAGCGCCTGGAACTTGCGGCGGATCCTCTTGATGTGCGAAGTGATCGTGCTGTCGTCGACGGTGATCCTCGCATCGCGCATCAGGCTGTCGCGATCCTTGACGTGCCCCGGATGCCGGGCCAGCGCGTGGACCATCCAGAACTCGGTCAGCGTGAGGTCGACGCGCTTGCCGTTCCAGTGTGCGGTCAGTCGCTTCAGGTCCAGGCTGAGGGCGCCGCGCTGCTGGACGTCCTCGGCGGAGGCGGCCGACTGCGTGAGCTCGCTGCGGCGAAACAGCGCGGCGATTCTTGCGACCAGGTGGGGCAGGCTCGCGTCCTTGGTCAGGTAGTCGTCGGCCCCGAGCCTCAGTCCCGCGACGATGTCGAAATCCGAATCGCGCGCCGACAGGAAGATGATCGGCACGCCGGCCGACAGCGCCCGCAGTTCGCGGCACAGGTCGAAGCCGCCGTCGATGTCGTCTCCCAGCCCGACGTCGATCAGCGCGAGATCGGGAAGGCGCGTGCGGAACGCGTCGAGTGCGCTCGCGCGGTCGGCATAGGTCGCGACCTCGTAGCCGTGACGGCGCAACGCGTCGGCGACGTTGTCGCGCAGTGCGGGTTCGTCCTCGACGATGGCGATGCGGCGGCTCACAGCGCGATTCTGCCACCGCTTTGCCGGCAATCCCGCGTCCGTCGTGTGTCCCCTGGCCGGCGGCCCTGCGATCGGTCCTGCCATCGCTTTGCCACATTTGATCGGCAGCCGGCCATGTTCGCGGCGCAGTGCCGCCGCGATCCGCGCGTTCAATGAGGGTCGGCGGATTGCCGCCGGGCTTCCCCGACCCGACGGCACCGCGACGCACCCGGCACCCCTGTCAGGATGGAGACCTCGTGAAAAACCGGTCACTCGCAAGTCATGGATCGAGCCAGCGTGCATGGCGTGACCTCGTGCGGCTGCTCGTCGAGAGCGTGGCCACCGGCGCGTTCGTGAGCGTCGTGCTGGCGCTGGCAGTCTTCATCGTCGCGACCCAGGCGCATGCGGCCGTCGGACCCGCGACCGATGCCGGCGCCGCTTGCCGCCATAGCCACCGCCAAAGTATAAGCATCGGATGCAGACACCTGGACAGGCTTCCGGACCGGGCACTCCGGAACCCCTCGATTCCGCCGCTCGCCCGCAGGCGGGCGCACGCGCCGCGATAGGTCGGCTCGCCTCGTCGAAGATCCGCGAGATCGCCAATGCCGGCATGGGTGTCGACGACATCCTCGCCTTCTGGTTCGGCGAGCCCGACCAGGTGACGCCGGCGTTCATCCGCGACGCCGCGAGCGCCTCGCTCGCGCGCGGCGAGACGTTCTACACGCAGAACCTCGGCATACCCGAGCTGCGCGAGGCGATCTCCGGCTACGTGACGCGGCTCCGCGCTCCCGTCCCCCCGTCCCGGATCGCGGTGACGGCCTCCGGGATGTCGGCGCTGATGCTCACCGTGCAGGCGCTCGTCGATCCGGGCGACCGCGTCGTCGCGGTGACCCCGCTGTGGCCGAACCTCATCGGCGTTGCGCGGATCCTGTCGGCCGACGTCGAGTGCGTCTCGCTGTCCTTCGGCCCTTCCGGCTGGAGCCTCGACGCCGACCGCCTAATCGCTGCACTGACCCCCGGCACGCGCGCACTGCTCCTCGCCTCGCCGAACAATCCGACCGGCTGGACGATCGACCGCGAGGCGCAGCGGGCGGTCTTCGATCATTGCGAGCGGCACGGCATCTGGATCGTCGCCGACGACGTCTACGAACGCCTGTACTACGCGGACGACGCCGTCTGCGCGCCGTCGTTCCTCGACTTCGCCGACGAGCGCGCCCGCCTCGTCAGCACCAACAGCTTTTCCAAGGCGTGGATGATGACCGGCTTCCGCCTCGGTTGGATCGTCGCGCCGGCAGCGCTGATGGCCGACATCGGCAAGCTGATCGAATTCAACACATCGTGTTCCCCGGCGTTCGTCCAGCACGCCGGCGTGGCCGCGATCACCCAGGGCGAGGTGAGCGTCGCCGCGACCCGCGCGCGGTTTCGCCATGCGCGCGACCGGCTGATCGCCGACCTGCAGCGGATCCCGGGCGTGCAGGCCGCCACGCCGCAGGGCGCGATGTACGCGCTGTTCCGGGTCGCCGGCGTCGACGACAGCCTAGCCTTCTGCAAGCGCCTGGTTGCCGAGGCGGGACTGGGGCTCGCCCCGGGCAGCGCCTTCGGACCCGACGGCGAAGGTTTCGTCCGCTGGTGTTTCGCCGCGAGCGACGCGCGGCTCGACGAAGGCGTGGAGCGGCTCGGCCGCTTCCTCGGCGCACGGCAGGACCTCGCGGCGTGAAGCCCCGGTTGCAGGCTGCGCCGTCGATCCCACCCTACTGCACGCATCGCCGATGACCACGCGTGATGCCGCCGTGAACGCGGCGCTCGCCTGGTTCGACGCCGGCCACTTCCTGGCGGACCTCTCGCGTCGCGTCGCGCTGCGCACCGAAAGCCAGCGCAGCGACTCGCGCGACGAACTGCTCGGCTATCTGGAGGACGAGATCGGCCCGACGCTCGCAGCGATGGGATTCACCTGGCGCCTGCTCGACAATCCCGCGGGGGGCACCCCGTTCCTGTACGGCGAGCGCATCGAGGGCGGTGATCGCCCGACGATCCTGAGCTACGGGCACGGAGACGTCGTGCTCGGCTACGACGCGCAATGGCGCAATGGCCTTTCGCCGTGGAGGGTCGTCGTCGAAGGCGACCGCTGGTACGGACGCGGCACCGCCGACAACAAGGGGCAGCACAGCCTGAACCTCGCCGCGCTCGCCCAGGTGCTGGCGGCCCGCGGATCGCTGGGCTTCAACGTCAAGGTCCTGCTCGAGATGGGCGAGGAGACCGGGTCGCCGGGCCTGCGCGCGCTGTGCGAGCGCGAGCGCGCGAGGCTCGCGGCCGACGTGCTGATCGCCTCCGACGGGCCGCGGCTCGCGGCCGACCGGCCGACGCTGTTCCTGGGTTCGCGCGGGGCGTTCAATTTCGACCTGACCGTCGACCTGCGCGAAGGCGCGCACCACTCCGGAAACTGGGGCGGCCTGCTGGCCAATCCGGGAACGATCCTCGCGAACGCGATCGCGTCGATGGTCGACGGACACGGCCGCATTCTCGTCGACGGATTGCGTCCGCCCCCGATTCCCGCCGCGGTGCGCGAGGCGCTGGCCGGCATCGAGCCCGGTGAACCCGGCGGCCCCGCGATCGACCGCGACTGGGGCGAGCCGGGCCTCTCGCCCGCCGAGCGCGTGTTCGGCTGGAATGCGCTGGAAGTGCTGGCCTATCGGACCGGCAATCCGGACCATCCGGTCAACGCGATTCCACCGCGTGCGAGCGCGCATCTGCAGTTGCGCTTCGTCGCCGGCTGCGATCACGCGACCTTCATCCCGGCGATCCGCGCCCGCCTGGATGGCTGCGGCTATCCGACCGTGCGGGTGGTACCCGCGCGATCCGAGGTGATGCGCGCCACGCGGCTCGATCCCGGGCACCCGTGGGTGCGGCGCGTCGCGGCATCGATCGAGCGCACGACCGGAGCGCGGCCGGTCATCCTTCCCAACCTCGGCGGGTCCTTGCCCAACGACTGCTTCGCCGAGGTGCTGTCGCTTCCGACCGTGTGGATTCCGCACTCCTATCCGGCATGCTCGCAGCACGCGCCCGACGAGCACCTGCTGGGTCCGGTGGCCCGCCAGGGCCTGGCGATCATGACCGGCCTGTTCTTCGACCTCGGTGGGGCCGAAGCCGCGGAGTAGACTCGAACTCCCGGAACCGCCCGTACCCCGACCGCAGCTCACGAGGCGGCGGCGCGGGGCCGCAACGCGCCGACCGGGCGCGGCGTGAGGAGGATGCATGAACGACATCGCACAGGACGTCCGAACCCGGCGCGTGGACGAAGTCGCCGCACTGGTCGCAACGCGCATCGCGCCGGACCTGCGCGACACGCTGCAGGATTTCGTGCTGCGCTACTACGCCCAGGTCGACAGCGAGGACCTGGCGGAGCGGGCCGCGGCGGATCTCTACGGCGCCGCGCTGTCGCACTGGAATTTTGCGCGCAGGCGCGAGCCCGGACGCGCCCGTGTCCGTGTCTTCAATCCGACGCTCGAGGAACACGGGTGGCAATCGCGGCACACGATCGTCGAGATCGTCAACGACGACATGCCTTTCCTCGTCGACTCCGTCGCGATGGAGGTCAACCGCCACGGGCTCACGCTGCACTTAATCATCCATCCGATCGTCGGTGTCGTTCGCGCGGCGGACGGCACGCTGACTGCGCTGGCGCCCGACGGCGATCCGACGCGCGAACTCGAGTCGTTCATCCACCTCGAGATCGACCGGACGGTCGAGGCCGACGCACTGGCACGTCTCGCTGCGGACATCGCGCGGGTGCTGGAGAACGTGCGCACCGCGGTGACCGACTGGCAGCCGATGCAGCAAAAGGCGCGCGCGATCGCATCCGACCTCGCGCGCGATCCGCCGCCCCTGTCCACGGACCAGCTCGCCGACGGCGCGGCGTTCCTCGAATGGCTCGCCGAGGATCACTTCACCTTCCTGGGCTACCGCTGCCACGATCTCGTCCGCATCGAGGGCCAGGATGCATTGCGCATCGTCGCCGGAACGGGGCTCGGCATCCTGCGCGAGACGCCGGGCAAGGACATCGCGGAAAGCTTCGCCGCGCTGCCGCCGGAGGTCCGGGCCTATGCCCGGCGGCCGGAACTGCTGGTCATCACCAAGTCGACGTCGCGCTCGACGGTGCATCGGCCCGGCTACCTCGACTACGTCGCGGTCAAGCGTTTCGACACGGCGGGCCGGGTGTGCGGCGAGCACCGCTTCCTGGGCCTGTTCACCCACCTCGCCTACAGCGCGAGCCCGTCGGCGATCCCGCTGCTGCGGCACAAGACCGCGAACGTCATCCGCCGCGCCAACCTGCCGCCCGGCGGCCATGCCGAAAAGAACCTGGTCAACATCCTCGACAGCTTTCCGCGCGACGAGCTGTTCGAGACGCCGGAAGACGAGCTGCTGCAGACCGCGATCGGCATCCTGCATCTGGGCGATCGCCAGCGCTTCCGCCTGTTCGTCCGCCGCGACCCGTTCGAACGTTTCGTCACCTGCCTGATCTTCGCGCCGCGCGAGAACTACGCGACCGACGTGCGCCAGAAATGGCAGGCGATCCTGCTGCAGGCCTTCAACGGCGAGAGCTCCGACTTCAACGTCAACCTGTCGGAATCGGCGCTGGCGCGGGTGCTGATCACGGTCCGCACGGCGCCGGGCCGGGTTCCGCGGGTCGACGTCGGCGCGCTCGAGGCGCGGCTCGCCGGCGCGGCACGTCGCTGGACCGATGACCTGCGAGGGGCGTTGATCGAGGCGCTGGGCGAGGCACGCGGGAGCGCGCTGTCGCACCGCTACGCCGTCGCATTCCCGGCCGGATATCGCGAGGACACGGCGGCCCGAGCGACGGTCCCCGACATCGAGATCATGGAGCGGCTCTCGGCCTCCGCGCCACTGGCGATGTCGCTGTACCGCCCGCTGGAGGCGGCGCCCAATGCGCTGCGGTTCAAGCTGTTCCGGCTCGGCGCCCCGGTCACGCTGTCGGACAGCCTGCCGATGCTCGAGCGGATGGGCATGAAGGTTCTCGACGAGCGCCCGTACCGCGTGACGCCGCAGGGCGGCACGCCGATCTGGATCCACGACCTCGGGATGACCTGTTCCACCGGCGAGATCGAGGTCGACCTCCTGCACGGGGTCTTCGAGGACGCGTTCGCGAGGGTGTTCCGGGGCGAGGTCGAGAGCGACGACTTCAATCGCCTGGTCGTCGCCGCGAAGCTGCCCGCCACCGACGTGACGATTCTGCGCGCGTACGCCCGGTACCTGCGCCAGATCGGATTCGCACTTTCCCAGCCGTTCATCGAAACCACGCTCGCCGCGCACGCCGGCATCGCTGCCCGGCTGGTCGGACTGTTCAGGCTGCGCTTCGATCCCGACGCCGGCCCCGATGCCAAAGCGCAGGCCGACAAGGAGGCAGACGCGATCGAGCAGGCCCTCGAGGGGGTGGACAACCTGTCCGAGGACCGCGTTCTGCGGCAGTACCTTGCGCTGATGCTCGCGACCACCCGCACCAACTTCTGGTGCCGCGACGCCGCCGGCGCGCGCAGGAGCTTCCTGTCGTTCAAGTTCGACCCCGCGAAAGTGCCGGGACTTCCCGAACCCAAACCGATGTTCGAGATCTTCGTCTACTCGACGCGATTCGAGGGCGTGCACCTGCGCGGCGGCAGGGTCGCGCGCGGCGGCCTGCGCTGGTCGGACCGGCCGGAGGACTTCCGCACCGAGGTGCTGGGACTGGCCAAGGCGCAGATGGCCAAGAACACCGTCATCGTCCCGGTCGGGTCCAAGGGGGGTTTCGTGCTGAAGCGCGCGCCCGCCCCCTCCAACCGCGACGCGTACCTGAAGGAAGGCATCGCCTGCTACCAGGATTACCTGCGGGGCCTGCTCGACATCACCGACAACCGCGTCGGCGACGCCATCGTGGCGCCGGCGCGGGTCCGGCGCCACGACGGCGACGATCCGTACCTGGTCGTCGCCGCCGACAAGGGTACGGCGACGTTCTCCGATTACGCGAACGACATCAGCCGCGAATACGGCTTCTGGCTGGGCGACGCGTTCGCCTCGGGCGGATCCGTCGGCTACGACCACAAGGCGATGGGCATCACCGCACGCGGCGCCTGGGAATCGGTCAAGCGGCATTTCCGCGAGATGGGCGTGGACACGCAGGCGACCGATTTCACCGTCGTGGGCATCGGCGACATGTCGGGTGACGTCTTCGGCAACGGAATGCTGCTGTCGCGCCACATCCGGCTGGTCGCGGCTTTCGATCACCGCCACGTGTTCCTCGATCCGAACCCGGATGCGGCGCGCTCGTTCGCGGAGCGCGAGCGGCTGTTCGGGCTGCCGCGCTCGTCCTGGGCCGACTACGACGCGCGACTGATCTCGCCCGGCGGCGGCGTGCATCCGCGCAGCGCCAAGTCGATCGCGATCACGCCGGAGGTCGCGAAGGCGCTCGCGATCGACGCCAAGTCGATGGCACCCAACGAGCTGGTGAACGCGATCCTCAAGGCGCCGGTCGACCTGCTCTACAACGGCGGCATCGGCACCTGGGTCAAGGCGTCGGGCGAGACGCACGCGCAGGTCGGCGATCGCGCCAACGACGCGCTGCGCGTCGAC